>JBAYZJ010000216.1:0-2507 GCA_041672565.1 Endomicrobiaceae bacterium | reverse complement strand
ATATTACTGTTATAGACATATGTCAATAACAGGAGATATCAGATGGTAAGGCCGACAAAATGCAGAAGGGTATGCAATATCCCCCAAAACACAACTTTTGGCTCGGAGTCTGCTAAAGAAATAGTTGAAATGACAGTAGATGAATATGAAACAATCCGTCTTATAGATATGGAAGGTCTTACTCAGGAAGAATGCTCGGTAAGAATGGATGTCTCCAGAACAACCACACAGGCAATATACGCATGCGCCAGAGAAAAGCTTGCAAAATGTTTAATCAACAATAATCTTCTTAAAATCCAAGGCGGAGATTATAAAATATGCGAAAATGCCGGAGAATTTTGCAATAGAAAATGCTGCAGAAGAAAATTTTGCCATAAAAAATAAAAAAAACGGAGAGAAAAAATGAATCATGATTGCGGTGACAAAAATTGTTCAGACGGTAATTGTTGTACATCTTGTGATGAAGAAAAACAAAAAAATTCTTTTTTGGAAAAGCCTCATGAACTGTCTGAAATAAAAAAAGTAATAGCTGTTGTAAGCGGCAAAGGAGGCGTAGGGAAATCGCTCGTAACATCGCTTATGGCTGTATTAATGTCAAAAAAGGGATATAAGACAGCCGTTATGGATGCCGATATTACAGGACCTTCAATACCTAAAATATTCGGTATTAAAGATAAGCCTTTTAACGGAGAAGGCGGATTTTTCCCAGTAAAAACAAAAAACGGAATAAGTATTATGTCAATTAATCTTTTGCTTGAAAAAGAAACAGATCCTGTTATATGGAGAGGTCCGATAATCGCAGGCGCAATTAAACAATTTTGGACAGATGTGATATGGAATGAAATAGATTATATGTTTATAGATATGTGCCCCGGAACGGGAGATGTGCCTTTAACAGTCTTTCAATCAATTCCTGTAGACGGAATTATAATAGTAACTTCCCCTCAGGAACTTGTTTCTATGATAGTTGAAAAAGCAGTTAATATGGCAAAAATGATGAATATTCCTATTTTAGGACTTGTAGAAAACATGAGTTATTTAAAATGTCCTGACTGCGGAAAAGAAATAAAATTATTCGGAGACAGCCATCTTGAAAAAATCGCAAAAGACATGGATATAGATGTTCTCGGAAGAATACCTATTGACAGTGAATTGGCAAAATCAGCAGACAACGGCACTTTTGAAGATATAAAAAACGAATATCTTGACCAAGCAGCGGAAAAAATAGAAAAAAAATTAAATATTAAAGAGGAAAAATGAAAATAATAATCCCAACAGAAAATAAAGATACTGATACTTTGGTTTGCGCTTCATTCGGAAGAGCTCCGTTTTTTATGATTTACGATACTGAAACAGAAGACTTTCAATTTATAGATAATTCTGCAGCAAACAGCCAGAGCGGAGCCGGAATTAAAGCCGCTCAAATTATAATTGACAGTAAAGCAGAGGCTTTAATAGCATACCAGTGCGGACAAAATGCAGCCGATGTTTTAAAAGCAGGCGGTATAAAAATATATAAAGCGCAGATGGGTCTTGCCAAAGACAATTTAGCAAAATATAAAGAAGGCAAACTTTCAGTTTTAACAGAAATTCACCCGGGATTTCATCATCACGGAGGCAATAATCAATGAGAATAGCTGTTCTCAGCGGTAAAGGCGGAACAGGAAAAACTTTCATATCGGTTAATCTTGCCTGCAGCAGTATAAAAGAATCAGTATATGTTGATTGCGACGTTGAAGAACCAAACGGACATTTATTCTTTAATCCGGATGTTTCTGAAAAGAACAGCGTTTCTGTAGTTATACCTGAAATAGACTTTAATAAATGTATTAAATGCAGGAAATGCACTGATTTTTGCAGATACAACGCTTTGGCGATGATAAATGACAAATTGATGATTTTTAAAGAAGTCTGCCATTCATGCGGAGGATGTATAATTTTATGCCCTCAAAAAGCTCTTTCGGAGAAAAAAAGAGAAATTGGAACCGTGGAAACAGGAACATCTGAAAATGTGACAGTGATTTCTGGTTGTCTCCACACGGGAGAAGTCTCAGGAATTCCCGTAATAAAAAAAATAATGACAAAAATACCCGACAACAAAACAGTTATCATAGACTGTCCGCCGGGAAGCGCTTGCACAGTAATGGAAAGTATTCGTTCGGCTGATTACTGCATTCTTGCAGCAGAACCGACAATTTTCGGCGCACATAATCTTGCAATGGTGCATGATTTGGTTAAAATCTTCAACAAACCCGCAGGCGCAATATTAAATAAATGTTTAATCGGAGAAGAAAATCCTTCAAGAAAATTCTGCACCGATAATAACTTAAAAATAATAGGCGAAATTCCGTTTGACGAAACACTCGGCGATTTAACAGCCCGCGGTTTAATTGCCTCAAGAAAAAATGACAAATTTAAATCATTTTTTAATAATCTTCTAAAGGAGATTATTCAATGAAACAAATTCTTATTCTCAGCGGCAAAGGCGGAACAGGGAAAACGACAAT
>JBAYZJ010000215.1:0-2519 GCA_041672565.1 Endomicrobiaceae bacterium | reverse complement strand
CACCAGTTGGCGAATATGGGAGTAGATATAATTGAAGCGGGATTTCCTATATCAAGTCCCGGAGATTTTGAATCGGTAAAATCAATTGCTCAACAGGTCAAAGGGCCTGTAATAGCCGGTTTGGCGAGAGCAAATGAAAAAGATATTACGGCTTGTTGGGAAAGCGTAAAATATTCAAAAAATCCTAGAATTCATATATTTATCGCAACTTCGGATTTACATATAGAAAAAAAATTGCAGAAAACAAGACAAGAAGTTTTTGATATGGCGGTTAAATCTGTTAAATTTGCAAAAAAATTCTGTGATGATATAGAATTTTCCGCAGAAGATGCCAGCAGAAGCGATATAAAATATTTATGCAGCATTGTTGAGGCTGTAATAGCTTCCGGAGCAAAAACGGTAAATATACCGGATACCGTAGGTTATAAGATGCCTGAAGAATTCGGGAATTTGATAGCGTCCGTAAAAAACACGGTTCCTAATATTTCACAAGCGGTTATAAGCGTTCACTGTCATAATGATTTGGGATTGGCTGTCGCAAATTCGCTGGCTGCCATTTCAAACGGAGCAAGACAGGTAGAATGTACTGTAAACGGAATAGGAGAAAGAGCGGGCAACGCCGCTTTGGAAGAAATAGTAATGGCTTTGAAAACCAGAGAATATTTCTTTAATGTGGGTTATAATTTAAAAACTAAAGAAATTTATAAATCAAGCAAGTTGGTTTCAAATATTACAGGCGTTTCTGTTCAGCCGAATAAAGCGGTTGTAGGCGCGAATGCTTTTGCTCATGAATCCGGCATACACCAGGACGGAATGTTAAAGGACAGGAATACTTATGAAATAATGTCTCCTGAAGCTGTCGGGGTTCCTGAAAGTCTGTTAGTTTTAGGAAAACATTCCGGCAGACATGCTTTCACAAGAAGAATCAAAGATTTGGGTTATACATTGGAAGCGTCTATACAGGAATCTTTATTTGAGAAATTTAAAATTTTAGCCGATAAAAAGAAATGTGTGTTTGACGATGATATAATTGCTTTGATAGAAGAAGGAATATCCGGAGTGAAAGAAACATATTTTATAGATTATGTTCACGTAACATCCGGAGTTAGTGTTATTCCTACAGCGACCGTAAGATTGAAAAAAACCGATAAATCTAAAACGGAAACGATGCAGGAAGCTTCCTGCGGAACAGGACCTGTTGATGCGATTTATCAGGCTATAAACAAGATAACGGATATGAAAGTCGAGTTGGTTGACTATTCTCTCAGAGCTGTGTCAGGCGGAGAAGACGCTCAGGGAGAAGTAAATATAAAAGTCAGATATAAAGATTCTGTATATACGGGAAAAGGCACTTCTATAGATATTACGGAAGCAAGCGCAAAGGCGTATATACATGCAATAAATAAGATAGTTGTAATGCAAAAGGGGTAATATAATATGGGTTTAACAATTACTGAAAAAATTTTAGCAAGCCACTGCGGTAAAAAATTTGTGGAACCTGGAGAATTTATCGAACCTAAAGTCGATATTTCTTTGTCCAATGACGTTACGGCTCCTTTGGCGATAAAAGAATTCAGATCGACGGGCACAAAAAAAGTTTTTGATAAAAATAAAATAGCTCTCGTGATGGATCATTTTACTCCTAACAAAGACATAAACAGCGCGCAACAGGTTAAATATGTAAGGGAATTTGCTCAGGAACAAAAAATAAAGCATTATTATGAAGGCGGGAATGTAGGAGTTGAACATGCTCTTTTGCCTGAGAAAGGAATTGTAGTTCCGGGAGATATTGTTGTCGGCGCGGATTCTCATACATGTACTTACGGGGCTTTAGGAGCTTTTGCGACAGGAGTAGGTTCTACCGATATAGGCGCATCTATGGCGACAGGCAAAGTATGGTTAAAAGTTCCTCAGACTGTAAAATTTGTTTATAAAGGCAAATTGAACAAATGGGTCAGCGGAAAGGATCTTATACTTTATACAATAGGCAAAATAGGCGTTGACGGAGCTTTGTATAAGACTATGGAATTTACAGGCGAAATTATCAATAAGCTTCCTATGCATGAGAGATTTACAATGGCTAATATGGCGATAGAAGCCGGCGGCAAATCAGGAATATTCCATGTTGATAAAAAGACTCTTAATTATGTTTCAAAAAGAGCGTTGAGAAAATTTAGAGTTTTTGAAAGTGATAAAGACGCGAAATACTGCGACATTATAGAAATAAATTGTTCGGAAATTTTTCCTCAGATATCTGCGCCTTTTCTGCCATCAAATTCAAAAGCGGTAAAATCTTTAAAGAAAACATATATAAACCAGGTTGTTATAGGCTCTTGTACTAACGGGAGAATCGAAGATTTAAGAATTGCGGCCGGAATATTAAAAAATAAAAAAGTCAATCCAAATGTAAGAACTCTTATAATACCTGCGACGCCTGCTGTTTATTCTGATGCTCTTAAAGAAGGTTTGCTGAAGATTTTTATGGATGCGGGATGCGTAGTTTCAGCTCCGACATGCGG
>JBAYZJ010000214.1:0-2521 GCA_041672565.1 Endomicrobiaceae bacterium | reverse complement strand
AAGCAAACACAATGAAAATACTATTGCTTTGATTTTTTTGTTCATGAATACCTCTTTGCTATGTTAAAATTAAAAATTATATACTTTCTGCGCCTTCAATTATTACGGCGTTTACTTTTGCCGACTGCTCACGCAGCGGAGCAACCAAGCGGTATTCCGGAGAATTCCACCATGCGTTAAATTTATCCATTGAATCAAATTCAATAATTATTACTCTCCCCGGATTCCAGTCACCGGAAACTACCGTGACTTTCCCTCCCCTGGCAAGATACTTTCCTCCAAATTTTTCAACAATAGGAGGAACCTGCTTAATATATTTCATATATTTATTTTTATCCATAACTTCTTTAGCTTCTATAATCATATAAACCGGCATATTATTTTCCCTTTTTTTATAATTTTGCCAATATCAATATTTTACCCTATTAAAAATTCAATTTACACACTGCTTTAAATATTTTTTATGTATTTATTTAAAGACAGGGCATAAATTATTTATGAAATCTTTTTTATTTCTAATAACTTCTGTTTTTTTTCAATTGTTTTGCTGACTTGGTAATAGTTTTCCAGCGTATTTTTTCAACAGCGTTTGCTTTCATAGTCTGGCGCGCTTCCAAATATTCATATTCTTTTTGTAATTTCAAATAACTTTCATAACGCTTTTTATCCAGAGTTCCTTTCTGTACAGCTTCCAAAACTGCGCATCCAGGCTCATTTTTATGACTGCAGTCTCTGAAACGGCAGTTGACGGCAAGGTCTTCTATATCGTCAAAAACTTTTTCAAGTCCTTTTTCATCGCCCCAAACCTGTATTTCACGCATTCCTGGAGTATCAACAACCATTCCGCCGTCCGGAAGAACTATTAATTCTCTGAAAGTAGTAGTATGACGGCCGCGGCTGCCAAACTCGCTTACTTCGTTTGTTTTAAGCTGCTCTTTGTTAAGCAAAGCATTAATAATAGTTGATTTGCCTACTCCTGAAGAACCTAAAAAAGCCACTGTCTCTCCTGTTTTTATGTACTGTTTTAACTTACCTAAGTCTTCCTGATTATACGCGCTGATGGTATGAACGTCAACGCCTTTTGCAACAGCTTCAACTTCGGATTTACGCTTTTCATATTCAGGACACAAATCCGACTTATTTAAAAATATGACAGGCAATGCTCCGCTGTCAACAACTATGGATAAAAACCTTTCAATGCGTCTTAAATTATAATTTAAATCTAACCCTGTTATAATAAAGACTGTATCAATGTTTGCCGCTATAGGCTGTTCTTCAGTGATTTCGCCGGACACTTTACGGCTGAACATGCTTTTCCTTGGAAGGACTGAACTGATCATTGCTTTTCTTTCATTCGGAACAACTGAAGTTACAACCCAGTCTCCTACAATAGGGAAATTATTACGGCTTTCATTATCAAACCTGAACTTTCCTGTTATTTCGCACAAAAACTCTCCTGTTTCATTACAGGCGATGTACTTCCCTCTGTTTTCTCTTATTATTCTCATTGCGACATAATTTTGATTTTTGTATTGTTCAAAACTTTGTTCAAAAAAAGAATTCCATCCCAAATCAACATTACTATTTTTTGTTTCTAAATTCATGATATATATATCCTCAAATTTTTAAATCATTTATTATTAAATATAATCCTTTTTTATTTACTTCCTCTACTTCTCCGGTTTCTGCCGATATATAAACAATCATCAAATTCTCCTTTGATAAAAATTTTTAATTAAAAACACAAACAAAATTTAAAAAATATTTTTACCGGCTATTTTATAACGCCAATTTGTAAATTTCTATAATATCGTCCTTATTTAATTCCTTAAATGCTCCCAATGAACCGAATACCGTTGCTTTTTTCGCCATAATTTCTATATCGCCTTCTTTAATGTTAATCTCTCCCAGCCTTACAGGCAGATTAAGACTTTTAAAAAATTTTTCCGTTTCTTCTATGCCTTTCAAAGCAATTTCTTCCGAATTTCTGATACTGTCGCTTACTCCCCAAACATTTACGGCAAATTGGACAAATAAAGGAATATTTTGTTTATAGACATATTTCATCCATGCAGGAAAAACTATGCTTAATCCCGCCCCGTGCGGGATGTCGTAAACTGCGCTTACAGCATGTTCGATTCCGTGCGAAGCCCAGTCCTCTTTTCTGCCCATTCCTAAGAGTCCGTTATGCGCAATATTTCCGGCAAGCATAATTTCCGCCCACGCGTTATAATCATTAAAATTCTTTAACACTTTTGACGCATTGTTGATAATAGTTTTTAACGTTCCTTCACAAAGTTTGTCGGAAAGTTCAGTACATTTAGTCTGCGTGAAATATCTTTCAAAAATATGAGCCATCATATCGCACACGCCGTAACCAAGCTGTTCTTTCGGCAGAGTAAAACAAAAAACAGGATTTAATATACTGAACACAGGTCTTAAATTAGGATAATGTACGGCAAGTTTCATAGATTCTTCTTCATTTGAAATTACCGTATTGGGACTGCTTTCACTGCCTGCC
>JBAYZJ010000213.1:0-2554 GCA_041672565.1 Endomicrobiaceae bacterium | reverse complement strand
CTGAGGATCCTCTATTATTGTAACTGAAGGCTCATATTTATTTTCTAAAGCCTGACCCGTTTCTTTATCGTATGCGACAAGTCTTCCTGCAGGGCATTCGCATGCCTGTCTGACGGCTTCTTTTTTCGCTTCAGGTTTCTTTGATTTTACGGCAAGTTTCCAAGTGCCGCCTTTAGGATGGCAAAAACGCGCTCCTGAACATAATGACGGAACGTCTTTAAGAATAATCCCGCCGCCTTCTATTATTTCAGCTTCATCTTCATATAGAGAGTTGGATGCCGTTTCCGTACCGTCAAAATGAGCTTCATTATGCGCTCCGTCGCAAAAAGGCATATTCTTTGAATGTCCGCAGCGGCATAGAGCATAAGTTTCTTTCCGAGGATATTTTTTTGTTTCAACCCATTTTTCAGGTTCGCCGCTTTTGCCTGTTTCGGCAATTTCCTTGTTTAAAGGCAAATTGCCGGTAACGATATACGGACCGTTTTTCGTGATAAGAATTTTTGGTTTACTCATTTAGGTCTCCGGTTTAAAATATTTAAAACCGACTTATATATTAAATCATATAAATATTATCTTTTAAATATTTATTTCTTATCTTTCCAATTCCACCATTTTAATTTTTCGCTGTCACGCCCGCCGCCGGCAAAATATACAGCGCAGCGAAATGTATACAGCAGACACCTGTCCTGAACTATGCCCTCATACTTGTTTGACTGTTCATAGATGTCCTCCGGGTCTTTGCCTTTTAACTCTTCAACGGAATATATGCCTATATTGGTCAAATCTTCCGCTATTGATTTCCCGATTCCGGGAATAACCGTCAGTTCTTTTATTGCTTTTGAATTATTTTTCATATAAGCATTATATAATTATTTTTTTAAATTATCAGAAAAATAATTTGCGTTGATTGATTTTTATACTTTTGATTCCGGCAATGTATTACTTGACATGGAAAGCAGCTTATTTGCCGTGTTGGCATTCCTGATTGTAACATTGTTATTGATTGAAGAACTTGGAATTTTATACCACCTTGTTTTCGATATTGTTTTTCTTTGAGCTGTCCAAAAAATCACGTCTTTATAATAACCGACTTTTTCGTATTCCGGTTTAGCTTCGCCGACAGCCTCAAAAATTTCTTTCACTGTAACAGGAGAGATGAGAAAAACAGCATAATTTACCGCTTCTTTATCTTTATCCCACCATTCAGGCGCATTGTCCAAAGCATCCGACAAATCTTGCGGAGATATGATTGTTAGCGGAATATTCAGCTTAAATTTATCTGATATTACGGACTCGCATTTTTTTATCAGCTTATTTTTATTCAGCATATTACTTGAAAATATAACATTTCCGCTGTTGATATACGTACTGACATTTAAAAATCCTATTTCTTCAAACGCCGCTTTTAATAACGGCATAGAAATTTTGTTTTTCCCGCTTATATTAATACCGCGTAGAAGCGCAATGTACGTTTGCATATCAAATTCCTCTGCCTGCAGCAATTTATTTTAAGTTTCAAATGTTAGATTATCAATATCTTATAATATTTTTCTGAATAAATAACTTCTCCAATTTTGTTCATAAAGGCTGTTATCAAGACATCCTTCTTTTATGAATTCCAATCCGGCATTTCCCGAAGCTTTTAAAATAAACTCCTTATTGCGGCAGCAAAGAGTTCTTCTTATCTTTCTCCCGTCAATTTCAAAATTGCTCCACTTTTCATTTATTCCGGTCCCGTCCTGAACTATCATAAGGAAATATCCGTTTTTATTAAGAATTTTTACAATCTTTTTTATTAAAGGCTCAAAAGATTTATCAGTGATATGAATAAGGGATGCACATGCAAAAATACCGTCAAACTTGCCTAATCTCATATCAATATATTCAAAATTCATAACTTTAAAACTGCATTCTTTACAGTGCTGCTTTGCTGTTTTTATACATTCTTCGCTAAAATCAATGCCTGTTACTTTTGCTCCAATTGAAGCAAGACGCATACTTTCATGTCCCGTACCGCAGCCTAAATCAAGTATTCTAGGACACTCGCCGAATAAAGAAACAAACTCCTTTATTGAAGGCATAAGAAGATTATTGTTATACCATTCATCGGCTGTTTTTTCAGCTGTTAAATCATAAAATAATTTTATATCGTCTTTCATAACCCTATTATATAATTATTTTTTTAAAATACAGAATTACATATAAAAAATTTAATTTTTCTATACGTAAAAATATTCTTTATTTATTAAATACTTGCAAAAACATTTTTTTACATATATAATTAATGTTAGATAAGACTAATTTTGTTGTATTAATCTAATTTATTAAATGTTTTTATTGTAAATTTAAACAAACAAGGAAAAAAATGCAAATACGCAGAAAAAAACAAATCAATAAGTGTTATACAAAGAGAAAACAAAAAACAAAGAATATTGATGCCGTTTACTCACTGCTTTGCGAATATTTTCCGTTTTTTTAGAATATTTTAAGATAAATATAACTAGGAGAAAAAAATGAAAACAGCTGTAATTTACTGGAGCGGCACAGGCAACAC
>JBAYZJ010000212.1:0-2568 GCA_041672565.1 Endomicrobiaceae bacterium | reverse complement strand
GGCAACAGACAATATTCTTGGAGTAATTTTTGATTCATCATAATCTGCCAATTGCAATATATATTCAGATTTTTGCGTTTTCATTAATTCAACGGCTTGCCTGACTAAATATTTTGCTCCTATGTAAGCTTCAGCGCAGCCGAAATTACCGCAATTACATTTATTACCGTTAAGTTCTAAAGTCATATGCCCTATTTCTCCGGCTGTTCCTGTGTTACCTCTGTAAAGTTTCTTATCTATTATAATTCCGCCGCCTACGCCTGTGCCTAAAGTTACGCATATCATATTATCTGATTTTGCCTTCAAATCAAGCCAATAAGCGCCTATACAGGCCGTATTTGCATCATTATCGACAAAGACAATTTTTTTAGTGATTTTTTCTAATTCTTTTTTTAATTTTACATTCTTCCATTTAGGCAAATTAGGGGAAAATCTTACTATTCCATTTTTAAAATCGACATCGCCTGCAATCCCTAATCCTATTGATTTAACTTTATTGTAAAACTTTAATTTCTTGCACGCGTTAACAATATCCACAATAACTTTTTCGGGTTTTGCTTTAATATCGGTATCCAAAGCAGATTCTTCAATAATATCAGCTTTATCGTTAACAACAGCTATTTTTATACTTGTGCCGCCCATATCTATACCCAAATAGAATTTAGACATTTTTTTCCTCTATAAAATTTATAATCTTCCCTGCCAAATAAAATGAACCGATACAAAAGACAATTTCATTGTTTTTAATATCATTAAAACAATCTTCAACACTTTTATATGTAACGACTTTTTCTTTGTCGGTATATTTTAAAAATTCACTTTTAAGCTTTTCAGTTTTTACGGCTCTTTCATTATAAATATCAACTAAATTCACGGTTGAAATAAACGGAACAATATTTTTTATAATCTTTTTATAATCTTTTTCCTGCATTACGGCAAAAACTAATTTATTCTTTTTAACCGCAAAAGGGCTTTTTTTATACAACGCTAAAAAATTATCAACCGCCTGAAGATTATGGCAGCCGTCTATAATAATCACCGCTTTTTTCCTGCGGTTTTTTATTTTTCTTATATCAAACCGCGCATGCCATTTTATATTCTTCAAAACATCCGATAAATTTTTAAAACTTATCGAAAACCCTCTGTTTTTTAATATTTCACACACACATAAAGCAATGCCGGCATTATAAACTTGCGAATCGCCGAGAAGGCTTAAATCAAATTGACAATTTGTACTCAAGCCGCGATAATCTATCTTTTGAGTATATTTTTTCCAGTTATAACTTAAATTTAATGAATTAAAATCTTTGCCGAGTAAATATATTTTTGCACTATTATTCTTTGCTGTTTTCTTTATTTCGTTCAATGCCGTCTGTTTAATTTTTCCGCATACTACAGGGATATTCCGTTTTATAATTCCTGCTTTTTCAAGAGCTATTTGAGACAATTTGCCGCCCAAAATTTCTTTGTGGTCTAAATCTATGCTTGTAATGACAGAAGCTAAAGGAGTTACTATATTCGTAGCGTCAAATCTGCCGCCAAGCCCAGTTTCTAAAACAGCAATATCAACTTTTTCTTTTGTAAAATAAATAAGCGCTAAAGCCGTCAGACATTCAAAAAAAGTTAATTTGTGCTTTTTTATCAATGACGAATATTGATTATACAATGCTTCAAATTCCAAATCTGAAATAGAAACAGAATTTATTTGTATTCTTTCATTTATTTTTAATATATGAGGGGAAATATATAACCCTGTTTTATAGCCTGAAAATACCAAAATTTCCGCAAGTATTTTTGCAGTCGACCCTTTTCCGTTTGTTCCTGCAATATGAACATAAGGAATACTGTTATAATTTATGCCTGACTGCAAAAGGAATATTTTTATTCTTTCCAATCCGGGAATCATGGATTTATATTCATTTATAAAACCGGAAAGAATCATTTTATTTTTTTACAAAGAACTTTAATGCTTTTATTATCGTGTCTTTTAAATATTTTCTTTCAACAACAATATCAACCATCCCGTGTTTTAAAAGGAATTCTGATAATTGAAAGCCTTTAGGAAGCTGCTGCCTTATAGTCTGCTCTATTACTCTAGGACCTGCAAAACCTATTAAAGCATTAGGTTCGGCTATTATAATATCGCCGAGCATTGCAAAAGAAGCAGCGACTCCTCCCGTAGTAGGATCAGCCAAAACAGAAATATAAGGAAGTCCTTTCTTTGCAAGCTTTGCCAAAGCCGCCGAAGTCTTTCCCATTTGCATAAGAGATAAAATGCCTTCCTGCATTCTCGCACCGCCTGAAGAAGATACTATAATAACCGGAAGTTTTTTTTCTATTGCCTTTTCAATTAACCTGACGATTTTTTCTCCGACTACAGAGCCCATACTTCCACCCATGTATTCAAAGTCCATAACTCCAATCATTACGGGATGTCCGCCGATCTTAGCCTCACCGGTACAAATGGCATCTTTCGTTTTATAAGAATCTTTTTTCTCTTTATACCCAGGAAACCCCAGAATATCAACCGGAATGAGATTTGCATTAATCTCTTTAAATGTCTTTTTA
>JBAYZJ010000211.1:0-2585 GCA_041672565.1 Endomicrobiaceae bacterium | reverse complement strand
TCCGCCTTCTTCAAGTTCGCGCGAACCGGCGCGGCGCAGTATTTTGTATTTGTCCTCCTGCGGGCGGTCAATGATTTTAATCCCCACAGCCAAAAACCGCGAAATAAAATCGGAATGATTTTCGCAAAGTTTAACCGCTTCACTGAATTTCTTTGAATTAATTAGCAGTTTCGTTTTATCAGGCAGATTTTTATTTTTTGCGTTAGTGCGGTAAAAATACAAAAGCCTTTCCAATATTACGCCGAGAGAGATCACTGAACACACCAAAATAGGCCATATAAAAAAACCGCCTTTCATAATAAAATTTATCATTGGTTTCCTCTTTTAAAAGCTGTATGACAAACTTCCGTAAATAAATCTTCCGGGTTCGTTTACGATTTTAACATTTGTCCCGTTCGGGTCGGTCGGATCGTATTCATAAGAGTTTGCCATTGTATATTCTTTATCAAAAATGTTATCTATACCAACGTTAAGAGTCAAACCGTTTAAAAAAGATTTGTTAAACTGATAACCGCCTCTAAAATTAAAGACATCCCATCCGTCAAGACGAGTTTCTCCGGCGTCACTGTCGATTTCTCTGTTATCAAAAGAATGAAGCCATTCGCAAACGGCAAAAAGTCCGTTTTTATCATATGTTAAAGCGATTTTATTTTTAAGAGGCGCTATTTCAGCCAGATTTTTATCGGTATTACCCTGAGGCTGGCTGAGTTTTCGCCCCCGTTGGTATGCCATGCCGAATTGAACGGCAAAAGCGTCAGACAGATCATAATCCGCAGTTATATCGCCTCCATATATATAAGCGTCTATATTGGTGTACGTTCTTATTCCGGCGTTATACTGCTGATAAATATAATCGGAAAGATAACTGAAAAAACCTTTTGTTTTTAATTTAAAATTACCGGTAATTTTTGTTTCAAAACCGATATCCGTTTCAAGATTTCTAGTCGGTTTCAAATCGGGATTTCCGTAATAAGAACTTCCTTCCTGGATATAACGTTCAACAGCCGTCGGCATACGGTTTGTTAATCCCACGCCGCCGAATATATCGGTATCATCGGTTAAAAAATATTTTAAAAATATATTTGCGCTCGGAAGAATATCTGTTTGTGCATTTGTATCGGTCACAAGTTTACTGAATTTTAAATCTTCGTTTGCTTCGGAATTGGCAATATCCATGCGTAATCCGGCCGTCAATGAAAGTTTTCCTATATCTTTTTCGGCTTTTGCGTATAATCCAAAATTCGATTCGTCAACATCAGGAAACAATTCTCCGTTTACTACGGCTCCCGAGGTTCTGTCAAAAACGTCTCCGTACCAATTGCGGCGGTATAAATCCGTCCCGAACGTAAACACGGCTGCGTCGCTTAAAGTTTTGTTTTCAATCTGCGCTCCCGCAACATATGAAACCGCTTCAATTTTACGGTTGTTTACTCCGCCGGTTCTATATTTTCCGGAAGGATTATGTTCAACACGGTTATAATAAGTCGAAAATTTTAACCGTTCTGAAAAAGAACTTAAGTTTTTAAAAATATATTCAAATTTATTCAAATAAGTTTTTTCCTTTTCCGTATCCATTGCCACTCTTGGAGTCATAATATCGGTCGCTTCGCCGTACGACGAAGAAAAAGATAGTTCCTGATTTTTTGCCGGAGTAATTAATATTTTACCCCAAAAATCATTTTTCTTAAAAGCGTCCATATTTTTTCCGGCATCGTTGTACGACGGGTTAAAACTGCTTAATTTATTGCCGTTTCCGTCTTTGTATTGTCCGGATTTTGAATAATTATACCCTAACAGAATTTGCAGTAAATCAGTACCTCCGGTAAAATAACCGCCTTGGCTTAAATAACCGTAAGAACCTAATTTTGACAGAAGTTCTCCGTGAAAACCTTTTTGCGTATTTTTTGTAATAATATTGATTTCTCCGCCCAAAGCCCCCGGAATGCTTACATCAAAAGGACCTTCTTTTACTTCAATTTTTTGAACCGTCAATAAATTTATATGGGAAAGAGGAGGATCTTTACGGCTTCCGCAAGAACCTTCCACCACAGTGTTATCCAGGGTAAACCGCAGATTACTTTTTGTAAAACCGCGCAATCCGACTTCATTTCCGTATCCGCTTTTACGGATCATTGAAGCTTCAATCAACTCATCCGATAATATTTCGGATAAATCAACGACTTTATGCGATTTTAATGTTTTTTCGGTAATTTTTGTTTTCTCGGCTATTTCAAGATTATCCTGAGTGATTTCGTCTTCAGATACTACAACTTCTCCCAAGTCAAATACGGTTGTCTGTGCACAGACATTTTTTATAAAAAAAATACCGGACAAAAAAAATGCTGCAGAAATTACTGTAAAAAAAAATCTTTTCATACATACTCCTTAACAATTTATAATAAATTAAAAAAAATATTCTATAACCGGCGAACTTGAGCACAGTTTATCTTTAAATTTCATTTATATGTTTTATGTTTTCGGCATTTCAAACAATGCCGGGATTTGATAATTCAAAAAAAGATATTTACGTACTGTTTAGGCATCATATTTCTCTTTTGCGTTTGGAATTTTTTTTTGAACATTCT
>JBAYZJ010000210.1:0-2587 GCA_041672565.1 Endomicrobiaceae bacterium | reverse complement strand
TTACGGGATCAGCCTCCGAAGAGTGCGCCGCCGATAATAAGAAATTATGGCCCGAATAAAAAGAAAGCAAAGTCCACAAAGATGATAAAATAATAACAACGGCAAATACCTGAAGATAAATGCCGTTAATTTCAGTCAATGCCGATGAAACAGTTAAGGCATTTCCTGATGATGTGTGTCCTTGCGTCAAAAATACAAAAAGAAAAAGTGAAAGATAAGTTATAATTGAAAGAGTAACCAGAAATAATAAAACCAAAAGAATTGTTTTCCTTCTGTTTTCATCTATAAAATCATAAGTTGTTTTCATAAATTGAGTTAAAATGATACTTTTACAGGATTTTTTGCATCCTGCTCATTTTCTCCGAGTTCAAAAAACTTTTGTTTTTCAAAATTAAAAATATTCGCTATCAAATTGCTTGGAAAAAGTTCCATTTTTGTATTAAATGCCATAACATTTGAGTTGTAAAATCTTCTTGATGCCTGAATCTTATTTTCTGTATCGACAAGTTCTCTTTGTAATTCAAGAAAATTTGTATTTGCTTTGAGATCAGGATAATTTTCGCTTAACGCAAATAATGATTTTAAAGTTCCGCTCAATATATTTTCGGATTTAGCCTGTTCTTCTATTGAAGCTCTGTTCCCTGTCATAGCCGTGTTTCTTGCCTGAATGACGGCTTCCAAAGTGTCTTTTTCATGAGAGGCATATCCCTTGACCGTTTCAACAAGGTTTGGTATCAAATCGTATCTTCTCTTCAACAAAACTTCAATGTCGCTCCATGCTTCTTTAACTCTGTTTTTTAAAATTATAAATCTGTTGTATGTGCTTAAAAAATACATCGCCGCAAGAAAAATTACAAAACATAACAATGCTAAAATAAACAATGGAGTTGTACCCATTTGTGATGCCTCCGAATGCAAAATTAATGCTGATTAATTGTATAAACTTTGCGGATTACAGTCAAATAACTGCTCTATACGAATTTAACTTTACGGTGTATTTAAAACTGATGAATTATGCTGAAACATTATTTACCATCAAATCTGCAATTGCTTTTATATGTATTTGTGTGGTATTAATTACAGGAACGCTGAGATCGTTTTCCTTTATCATAAGCGGTATTTCAGTACAGCCTAGAATTACGGCATTAATTTTGTATTTTGAAATGTATTGTTCCGAAAGAGAAATCATTTTTTGTTTGTCTTTGCGTATTATTATTCCGTTTTCAAGGTTGGGGAAAATGATATTATGAAAAACTTCAATGTCTTTTTTTGACGGTACAACGGTATCTGTTTTATATTTATGCAGAGTATTTTCATAAATGCCGCTTTTCATTATAAAAGAAGTGCCGAGAACAAGAACTTTTTTATATCCCGCCGCAACAGTGTATTTGCATGTCTCTTCTATAATGTTTACAAGCGGAAGCGGTGATATCTTTTTAAGTTTATCAAAAATAATGTGCGGTGTATTTGAAGCAATCGCCGCATAATCGGCATTTGCATTCTTAAGATTTTGTAAAGCCGAAGCAAGCAGGTTACAAACTCCGTCATAATCCGAATGCGTAAAGAAATTTAACATTTCATTCATATTAATGCTTTCTATTACAATTTTAGGATAATTATTTGTTTTAGCTCTATATCGGCTAATAATTCCGTTATAATAGTCAATAGTTGATGCGGGGCCTATGCCTCCGATAATTCCAAATTTCATATTAGTTTACCTTTCTTTTTGAGCATACAATAATAAAAAAAGTTTTTCAAATAGCTTGAAGCTCTTATAAGACTATTTTAATGTTTAAAAAAAATACGCCGTCATAATTAAAAAATTAATGGCAGTGTATTTTTTTATTTTTTATTTGTAAATCAATTTTAAATTGTCATTTTTTTGTTTTTGATGTTTTTTCCGTTTTTTCAGCTTTATTTGTCTCTTTGTTTTTTCCTTGAGAAACTTCTTTTTGAGCTGAATGTTTTTCTCTGATAATTTGTTCTATTTCTTGAGCTATAACAGGATTTTCAGTTAAGAAAACTTTGACGTTTTCTCTGCCTTGTCCTAATCTTTCTCCTTTGTAAGAGAAGAAAGAACCTGCTTTTTCAATTATATTTTCAGAAACTCCGATATCTATCAAATATCCCAGCCTGTCAATTCCTAAACCGAACATAATATCGAACTCAGCTTGTTTAAAAGGAGCGGCGACTTTATTTTTTACAACTTTAACTCTGACTCTGTTGCCTAGAACCTCATCAGCTTTTTTAATGCTTTCTATTCTTCTTATGTCCAGCCTTACGGAGGAATAAAATTTTAGAGCAAGCCCTCCCGGAGTTGTTTCGGGGTTACCCCACATAACTCCTATTTTTTGTCTCAACTGATTAATAAAAATTATTGATGATTTTGATTTTGATATTGTAGAAGTGAGTTTTCTTAACGCCTGGCTCATTAATCTTGCCTGAAGGCCTACGAATGAATCTCCCATTTCTCCTTCGATTTCAGCTCTTGGAACAAGCGCCGCTACGGAATCGACGACTATTAAATCAACTGCGCCCGAGCGGATTAACTTGTCTGAAATTTCAAGGCCCTGTTCTCCTGAATCAG
>JBAYZJ010000209.1:0-2588 GCA_041672565.1 Endomicrobiaceae bacterium | reverse complement strand
TCCAAGCGGATGGGTTTTATGTGACGGGACAAATGGAACGCCGAATTTAACAGATAGATTCGTATTAGGTGCCGGTAATTCTTATTCAGTTGGAACTACAGGAGGGGAGGCAGAACATACTTTGACTATTAGTGAAATGCCTAGTCATAGTCATACTATAGCTGTACAAAATAATAGTGAAAATGGCTCTAGTAATATTGCTAATACTGTTGGTAGTTCAGGATCTTCTTTTGAGTTTAATAATACATGGACAACTAATGATTCAGGTAATTCTTTACCACATAACAATATGCCACCATACTATTCATTGTGTTATATAATGAAAGAATAAATATGACAAAAAAAATATCAATAATAATACCTGTATATAATACAGCAAAATATTTAAGACAATGTTTGGATAGTATTATTAATCAGACATTTGAAAATTTTGAGTGTATATGTATCAATGATGGTTCAACAGACAATTCGTTTCAAATCTTAAAAGACTATGAATCAAAAGATAATAGAATAATAATTATATCACAAAATAATAAAGGCTTATCTGGAGCGAGAAATACAGGCTTGAGATATGCAAATAGTGAATATATAACATTTGTGGATTCTGACGATTGGATTTCTGATGATTGTTTAGAAAAATTATATGAAGCTTCTAGTGAAAAATCAGATATTGTAAGAGCTAGTTATAAATTTTATTATAACAAAGCAAATACTTATGAATCTGCAAGAATCCGTAAAATACATATAATCAATGAAAATAGTGATATGGAAAGATTATCTAAAGGATATGCTGGTGCTTTTGTTTGGGCTAAATTATATAAAGCATCCCTTTTAAAAGATAATGATATATATTTTTATGAATCAAGAATTTCTGAAGATTGTCCTTTTTCTGCAATGGCATATTTATATTCTAAAAATATTACATTTATTAAAGATGAAGTATATTTTTATAGGAAACAAGTGCAAAGCCTTACATCTAATAGTGAAAAAATAAATATAGATGCCTTTTATAATGTTATAATGTTAACAAATGATTTAATTAAAAGGAATTTTTGCAAAGAGGAAATACATAACTTCTATATTCATCTATTTTTATACAAAATTGGTAAATTAAGTAAAAATATTTCCATTGAAAAACAAAAAGAATTAGTTCAAACAATAATAAATCACTTAAATTATTTAAAAATTGAGTTAAAAAATGTTGATATTATAAATATAATTAAATTAAATTTTATGATATATGTATTTAAAAAATTTAATTTTTACGGTTTTAAATTTTTTAGATTGTTGAAAAATATAGTTTAACTTTTGATGAAGTATATTTTTTTGTTTGATATTGAAATCCCTTTAATAATAAAAAAAAAGATTGTAAAATATAGTATTATCTATTTAATTATTTGTTTAGTGAGGTAATATAATGATTGTACTTACCGGAGTTGCAGGTTTTATTGCAAATAAAGTTGCCGATATTTTGTTGAAGTCAGGTAAAAATGTTATAGGAATTGATAACATTAATGATTATTATGATATTAGAATCAAAGAATATAGATTAAAACAGCTGAAAAAATATCCTAATTTTAAATTTTTTAAAGCGGATATTGAAGATATTAAAATTTTGGATAGAATATTTTCAAAAAATAAAGTATCTTCAGTCATGAATCTTGCTGCAAGAGCAGGAGTAAGATACAGTATGGAAAACCCCTTTGTATATGTTTCAACAAATACAATGGGAACTTTAAATCTTTTAGAAATGTGCAGAAAGTATAAAATTAATAAGTTTGTTATTGCATCAACATCGTCACTGTATGCAGGACAGAAAATGCCGTTTACGGAGTCGTTAGCCGTTAATACGCCTATATCTCCTTATGCCGCTTCTAAAAAAGGTGCTGAAGCAATGTGTTACTCGTATCATTATTTATATGGTATTGATATAAGCGTTGTAAGGTATTTTACTGTATACGGTCCTGCCGGAAGACCTGATATGAGCATAATACGGTTTATTAAATGGATAGATGAAGGAACTCCTATTGAGCTTTTTGGAGACGGTTCTCAAAGCAGAGACTTTACTTATGTTGATGATATAGCAAAGGGAACAATAAAAGCCCTTAAAAAAGTAGGATTTGAAATAATGAATTTAGGCGGAGGAAATAATCCGTATGAATTAAAATATGTGATAGGATTGATAGAAAAATATTTAGGCAAAAAAGCTGAAATTGACAGAAAACCTTTTCATAAAGCTGATATAGTTGCCACTTGGGCGGATATTTCAAAAGCGAAAAAAATATTAAAATGGGAACCTAAGATTTCGTTAGAGAGAGGAATAAAAAATACTGTAGAATGGTATTTGGAAAACAAATCTTGGTTTAAAAATATTAAATTATAAATGGAGTTTCAAATGTATCTACAGCTTTTAGAGAAAATTAATTCGAGAAAGGCAGAGATTGGAATTATCGGTTTAGGATATGTTGGTCTTCCGTTAGCGGTTGAATTGGCAAAAAAAGGGTTTTGCGTAACAGGGTTGGAAGTTGATGCTGGAAAAGTTGACAGTATAAAAAAATGTAAGTCATATATAGGCGATATAACGTCAG
>JBAYZJ010000208.1:0-2594 GCA_041672565.1 Endomicrobiaceae bacterium | reverse complement strand
CAGGGACAGAACCTCTTGTCAGAGTATATGCAGAAACAACTGATGAAAGTTTAACGAATACATTATCGGCAATAGGCGAAAATATCGTTAAAGGCGCTTTTAAACTTATTTCACCGAACTCTGCAGGTTCTTTTACAACTCTTTCTGCATATAATGCCATAGATAAATATGTGAAAAATAAATTGCAGTCGATAAAACAATTGTTTTCCAAAGATTCGGAGAAAAATAAAGCTGACCGGAGAGGCAATCAATTCTCAAGAAAAATTGATATAGGAAACGGGCAATCCTTGATTTTTGATTTTTCAAGAACTAATGTAGATGAAAAGATGTTGTCTCTTTTTGTAAATTTATTTAAGTCAAAAAACGTTAGAAACAAGATAGAAGATATGTTCAGCGGTAAAAAAATAAATTGGACTGAAGGAAGAGCAGTTTTACACAGTGCATTAAGAAATACATCTGATAATCCTGTATTTGTTGAAGGTACGGATAAGAATGTTATGGACGATATAAATGCCGTTTTACAAAAAATGAAGGATTTTTCAGATAAATTAATATCAGGAGAATGGAAAGGCGTTACAGGAAAAACAATAACGGATGTTGTAAGTATAGGAATAGGAGGATCTGATTTAGGGCCTAGAATGGCTACGGATGCTCTTTCGACATATAAAAAAGGTCCGAATGTTCATTTCGTTTCAAACGTTGATCCTAATGATATAAATTCAACTTTAAATTCTTTGGGATTAAATCCAGAAACGACGTTATTTATAATTGAATCAAAAACATTTACAACTGAGGAAACTCTTTCAAATGCAAAATTGGCAAAGAAATGGATTACTTCAAAGCTTGGAAATAATCCTGAAGTAATATCAAAACATTTTGTCGCCGTATCAACAAATAAAACAAAAGTTTCTGAATTCGGAATAGATACGGATAATATGTTTGAATTCTGGGATTGGGTGGGAGGAAGATATTCCGTATGGTCCGCTGTAGGATTGCCTCTGATGTGTTCCGTAGGGTATGACAATTTTATGGAATTTCTTGACGGCGCCCATCAAATAGACAATAATTTCAGACATGAATCATATGAGAATAACATCCCTGTTATAATGGCAATGCTCAATATCTTGGAAAGAAACTTTCTTAACAGATCTTCTTATGCGATACTTCCGTATAATAAATATTTAAAATTGTTTACGGCTCATATACAACAGGTATATATGGAAAGTCTAGGCAAATCCGTAGACAGCAATGGTAACAGAATAAATTACTCAACGGGTTCTGAAATATACGGAACGGCAGGAACTGACGCTCAGCATTCTTATTTGCAGGAGCATCATCAGGGTACTGATATAATACCTGTTGATTTTATAGGATTTTTATCTAACGATATTAATGATGAAGATATGCAGGTCTCTCACAGAAGATTAGTAGCAAATCTTCTTGCTCAGGCCAATGCAATGGCTTTCGGCAGAACTTATGAAGAAACCGTAAAAAAACTTATGGCTGAAGGTCTTGATAAAGATACTGCAGAAAGAAAAGCAAAAGATCAAATATTTGACGGCGACAGACCTTCAACAATAATGATGTTTGATAAACTTACTCCTAGGAGTTTGGGCGCTTTAATTGCCCTATATGAAGATATGGTTGCCGCATTAGGCATAGTGTGGGATATTAATGCTTTTGATCAAATGGGCGTAGAATTAGGAAAAGTAAATGCTAAAGGACTTTTCAATGCTTTGAACGGTGAACAATTTGCAACAGACAGTTCAACGCAAAATTTTATTGACGCTGTTAAACAGTCCGAAAAATTGAGTCTTCCTTTTGTAGATTCATTATTAAAAGTAATATCAAAACCTTTGGCTTTATTGCTGTTTCACAGAGATTATAAATATGATCCTGCTACATATGTAGAGAAAAAAGTTAAAATGGAAGCTATTATAACTGCTGTATTGGAAGCTCCTTTAATGATATGTTTAAGTACCAAATTTTTTGTGCTTATGCATTTCCCGTTCAGAAGAAGAGGAATCGACGGTTATCATCGTTTTTGGCCTATGATGAAAGCTACGGATCTCATTAAAGAACAAACAAAACAAACTTTTATACAAAAAATAAAACAATCGGCAATTCTTTTTACTCCTGTTTCAACAATTGCTTTTATAGCATCCGCTATGACGGGAATTTTGAATCCGTTCTTGTTCTTGATTACTGGACTTGCAGTTCCTTTGGCAGTGTCAGTGTCTGCCGCGCTTTTTACAAATATAAGGAATCATATTTTTTATAATATGAATGTAAACAGTGAGCACTTTAAATTAGATATTCTAAATTCTCGTGCCAAATACAAAAAAGAATCATCTCCTTTAAATCTTCCCGAGAAAACTTTAAAAGACATACCTTCATTATTTAAAAATGCAGTTATAAATTCCGTTGAAAGTCTGCAAAGAATAATACTGTCTATTGTTTTTAAGAATAATATTGAATATACGATAGTATCGGGAGCAGATGATCTCGCAAGAATAAAGAGAGCCGGAATACTTTCAAACAGCGGGGTAAAAGTAAATTTAGTGTTACTGGGAACAACCGACCTTGTTAAAGAA
>JBAYZJ010000207.1:0-2625 GCA_041672565.1 Endomicrobiaceae bacterium | reverse complement strand
CTTAGCCGTTTTGGTAAATAAAAAAAATCCCGTAAATAAACTGACAATTCAGCAATTACGGGATATTTTTATGGCTAAAATTACAAATTGGAAAGAAGTCGGAGGGGAAGACAGAGAAATAGTTATTTTATCGAGAGAAAGCAATTCCGGTACTCATATGTTTTTTAAGGAACATGTAATAAGAAGAAACGATAAAAATAATAAAGATGAATTTTCTCCAAAAGCGCTTCTTATGCCGTCTTCTCAGGCTATATTTGACGAAATTTACCAAAATCCTAATGCGCTGGGTTATGCAGGAATGGGTTTTATAAATGATAATATAAAAGCTTTATCAATAGCGCAGGATAATTCAAATGAATACGTATATCCTAATATAGCAAATGTTATGTCAGGCAAATACCCTATTTCAAGGCCGTTATACCTATATACTGACGGGGAACCTGTAGGAATAGTAAAAGATTTTATAGAATACACTTTGTCAAAAGAAGGACAGAAGATAGTCGCAGAAACTGATTTTGTGCCTATAAAAAAGTCTAATGCCTAAATGTATAAAATTATTTTTGGTCTTTTTCATAGGTTTGTTTTTAGGTTGTTTGATCTTTTTATTTATAGACATTCTTTTTGAAAATATAGAAAAGAATGTAATATTAAAAACCAGAGATTTATACATTTCTGACGAAGATAATTTTTCCGTTTCTTCAGATAAAATTTTAGTTTATGAAATGAAAAAAAATACGGTATTCAAAAGATATAAATTTCTTACGCAGTATAAAACTAACGGACAGGGATTTAGAGATGCTGATTTTGAATTAAATAAAAATCCCAATAATAAACTGATTATAGCGTTGGGAGATTCAATCACATTTGCAGGATCTGTCGGCAGTGATAAAGTTTATACAAAAAGATTGTCAAAGAAAATTGATAAAAAAGATACGCGGTATAAATACAGAGTTTACAATATGGGCGTTGACGGATACAATATAATTCAAACAGCCCATAATTTGAAAATAAACGGTTTAAAATATAAACCTGACACGGTTGTTTTTTTGTACTGTTTGAATGATAATGATGAACATTGCAGCAAAGAAATATATTACGCTGCATTATCGGCTTCTAATAAAATAAACAAGTTTTTATGCCGTTCAAAAGCATATAGAGAAATCTATAAAATTGTTCTAAATAAATTAGATAAAGAAAACAGCACTAATGTTGCTGAAATCTATCGTAAATATGCTAATATTGATAACAGCATAACAAATGACGAAATAGGTTTTTATATTATTTCAAAATTGCAAAAAGAATACGGATTCAAATGTTATATTTTTATTGTTCCGTATTTTGATAATTCTGAAGAAAAAGAAATGCAGAAAAACGTTAAAAATATATTAAAGAAATATAATAATATCATATGTGTTGATTTGCACAAAAACTTTATTAAAGTATCTGAAGATTTTTCAGTTTTTAGGGAAGACATTATACACCCTAATTCATACGGGCATAAATTATTATCAGATTTTATTTATGAAAAATTAGATCAGGACGGAGTTTTACAATAACAATGCTTAGAAAATTTAGAGATTCTGTAATAGAAAAAATAATTTTTATATGCGGAATATTATCGATAGTTTTTGTCGTATTGATATTCGGCTTCTTATTTAAGGAAGGTATTTCTTTTTTTAAAGAATACGGAATATTTGAGTTCTTGTTAGGTAAATATTGGTATCCTACTTCAAATCCTGCTTCTTACGGGGTTCTGTCTTTAATAGTCGGATCTGTTTTAGTAACTTTTGGAGCTACGATTATAGCCGTTCCTTTGGGGATTATGACTGCATTATATATATCGGAAATTGCCCCGAAAGGCGTTAGAGATGTGTTAAAATCACTTGTTGAGCTTATGGCAGCAATACCAAGCGTCGTTATAGGTTTTGTCGGTATGGTTACTTTAGTTCCTCTAGTTAAAACGGTATTTGGCGTTCCGACGGGACTTACAGCTTTTTCCGGTTCGATAATGCTTGCTTTTATGGCTATGCCTACAATTGTATCAATTTCAGAAGATGCTATTCGTTCTGTTCCTTGGCAATATAAAGAAGGCGCTTATGCATTAGGCGCCACAAAATGGCAGACGATAAGAAGAATTGTTTTAAAAGCCGCTATGCCGGGTATTATCGCCGCTGTTATGCTTGGTATAGGAAGAGTTATAGGCGAAACTATGGCTGTTATGATGATTACGGGAAATGCAGCCCATATCCCTTCTGGTATTTTTGAACCTGTCAGAACGCTAACGGCAACAATAGCCGCCGAAATGGGAGAAACAGTAAAAGGCGGACTTCACTACAAAGCTTTATTCGGAATAGGATTGGTACTGTTTTCGATAACATTTATAATAAATTTTATAGCTGATTTATTCTTAAATAAAAATAAAAAAAGATGATAAATTATATAGAAGCTTTAGCAAGTATGCAGATGTATAATTATTATGGCGAATATGACAAAGCCAAGAGAATTTATGAAAAGTACGGCAATATTATTCCGTCTGAAGACGCTTATTTAAAAAATAGAGCTTTAAACGAGTATGAAATATCGACAAAACAGTTCTTTCTTAACAGCAGACCAAAGAATTTACAG
>JBAYZJ010000206.1:0-2625 GCA_041672565.1 Endomicrobiaceae bacterium | reverse complement strand
TTTCCCTTCCTTACCGCAATAATCATAGGTGAAATCCCGTTATTATCAACAGTATTGACATTCGCTTTATTACGAATCAGCAAATTAACCGTTACAGTATTTGATTTATATAGAGAATACATTAACGGAGTTATTCCGTTTACATCCTGCGCATTAACGTCGGCTCCGCTGTTTATTGCGAGATTCACAAGATCAATATTATCTGAAGCGCAGGCTGATATCAAAGGAGTTATTCCGTTATCATCAGCGATATTTATGTTTGCATTTTTTGACAGGAGAAAAGCAGCCATGTCATAATCTCCGTTATCAAAAGAAATTAATAAGGAAGTTTTTCCTAAAACTCCTTTTTCATTTACATCCGAACCGTAAGCTATAAATTTTTCAGTAAGTCTTATATCGGAAGTAACTACTGCTTCTCCCAAAGTACCCGGTATTGATCCTGATTTATTAAAAAATTTCACTATATCACTGTGTCCGGACTGCATTGCTATCGAAGAAGCCGTCAACCCGTTGTCATTTTTAGCATTGACGTTAACATTATGCTTAACCATATACTTAATAATTTGTACCATGCCCTTTTCTGAAGCCATCATAAGGGCAGTCGTTCCGTCATTCAGCTTTTTATCCAAATCCACGCCGTAATCAATTAACAATTCCGCCGTAGATTCCATATCTTTATTTATGGCAAGCATTAAAGCACTCATTCCTCTGCCGTAAGATTCATTAACATCGGCTCCGCGTTTTATCAAAAGATTAGCTCCGTCTTTAAATCCCATATTGATTGCTATCAGCAAAACGGCATTGCCGTTTGAATCTTTTGAATTCGGGCTTACTCCGTTATCAAGACATTTTACAATAACTTTTAAATCGGATCTCATTATAGCGCCCAACAAAGATATTGAGTCAAATCTGTTAGCGGCGCAGCATATGCTGCCGACCAGAGAAAAAATAATCAAAAAGATATATATTATTGATTTTGTTTTTTTCATTATAAAGACATCAGTTCCGAAATTTTTGAATTGCATTCTTTTGAAATTTTTATATCCAATTTTGCAGCTTTTTTATAATTTTCGACAGCTAACTCTTTCATATTATTACTTTCGCCCAATTGAGCATATCCGAAATAAGCCGTAGCATTTTTAGGATTTAACTCTATTGATATTTTATAATAATGCTGAGACTGTTTAAAATTATTTTTAATTCTGTATATATCCGCAATTTTACAATTTATAAGTGAAGAATTAGGAGAGATTTTTACAACTTTCAACAAATCATCAAGAGCTAAATCAAATTCTTTAATTTCTAAATAAGCTTCCGATCTGGAAATATATGACTGCACGTCTTTAGAATTTGCGCCTATGGCTTTAGTAAAATCATCTATTGCTTCGGTATATTTTTGTTTTTTTAAATTGACGTTGCCTCTGTTAAAAAAAATCACGCCGTTTTTTACGTCTGTTTCATCGGAAATTGCATTGACCTGATTATCATACTGTTTTCTGCCGTCAGATTCAGTTGAAAAATTCTGTTCTTCTTCCAGCATTTTTGATCTGTTGAAATCTAATTCCGCTTCCTTATTATTGCCTGTTTTTTTATACAACAAACCTCTGTTGTAATAGTATTTCGGATTATTTTTATCAAGTATTATTGCATTAGTATAATCTTTAACGGCAATAATGTTTTTATCATTTTTTGCAAAATATTCCGCTTTTTCCGCAAATAAATCATGCCTTTTAGAATTTAATTTAACAGCCTTTTCATAATCCTGCGAAGCTTTTAAAAAATTATTTGACTTTGTATATATTCTTGCTCTCAGCCAAAAAAGTTCATAATTCTTTGATTCAAGCTCTATAGCTTTATTGACATTATCTAAAGAAGCGGGAAAATTTGATATTGAAAAAAAAGACAATGCATTCGAATAATAAACCGCCTTATTTTTATAACCCATG
Organism: Endomicrobiaceae bacterium; assembly: GCA_041672565.1. GTDB lineage: Bacteria > Elusimicrobiota > Endomicrobiia > Endomicrobiales > Endomicrobiaceae > Praeruminimicrobium. The sequence goes on along the minus strand of JBAYZJ010000206.1, from coordinate 679 downwards.
CCGATTGAACGAGTCAGATATATTGAAGCGTTTTCATAGTCTTTAGTTTTGAAATAACTCATTCCCAAATAATAATTAATTTCCGTTTCCTGCTGTTTAACTTCATATATTTCACTTAAAATATCTATACACTTTCTGTAATCTCCGATGTGGAAAGAAACCTTAGCCAATAAGTATTTAGTATCATTATCCGAATAAAAATCTAAAAGAAATAAAATATCTTCATGAGCTTCTTTGTATTTTGACTGCATAATATAATAATTAATTCTGGCTATATAAGCCTCTTTATATTCAGGCTCATACTCTATAGCTTCATTTAAATTTTTCAAATAATTTTTAGCGTCTCCGTTAATTTTGTATAACAAAGCTCTTTTGTAATACAAAACCGCATTATCAGGTTCAACAGCGATTGCTTTATCCAAAGAATAAACAGCATCTTTATATTTTTTCAATGCTTTTAAACATTCGGATTTATTTATAAATATTTCCGCATCTCCGAATTTATGATATTTTAAAGCTGCGTCATAATCTTTTACGGCTTCTTTGAAGTCAGACTGTTTTAAATATAAATTTGCCCTTTTTTTATAATTCATCCAATCACTTCCGTTATTTCTTACAGCTTCATTTGCTTCTTCCAGACTAAAAAAACCGTCCTCAACAGATGATTTATTATCTAAAT
>JBAYZJ010000205.1:0-2629 GCA_041672565.1 Endomicrobiaceae bacterium | reverse complement strand
AGAAACAACAAAGGAGCAATTGTTCTTATATTAATAGGTATTATATTATATTTATACGGAACGCTTGTAGCGCCTCTGATAAGACTTGCAGTATCAAGAAGAAGAGAATATCAGGCAGACGCCACGGCAGCACTTATCACAAGGAATCCTCAGGGATTAATTTCCGCATTAAAAAAGATAAGTTCAAACCCAAGGGTAGCTTCGCTTGAAGAAAATAAAATTATGGCGTCTATGTGCATAGAAAATCCTTTAAAAATACAAAATTCTTTATTTAATTCACTGTCAGGACTTATGTCAACGCACCCTCCTGTAGAAAAAAGAATAGAGGCGCTTCAAACCATGGACGGGACGCCGGAATCATTTAATTGATTCCGCAAAAATATTAAAATAAAATTATGTAAATACAAATTATGAAAACACACAGATTTTTTAAAATTTTAATTACTATTTCTGTTTCTTTATTTATATTCAAAACAATTTTATTTGCAGATGATTTTTTTTCAATTATAGAAACAAGTTCTCATAATGAAGTAAAGAAAGCTCTGAAAGAAGGCGCCAATATCAACTCAAAAAAGGAATTAGGTAAAACGCCTTTAATGATTGCTCTTGAGGCAAATGATACTGAACTTGCGGCTTTCCTTATTTCAAAAGGCGCGGATGTTAATGCGTCAGCCGTTAATAAAACAGATTTTTCAAAAAATGCTTTAATAAAAGAATCTTCACAAAAAGATATTTTTTTAAAGCCTGAACAAATAGAAGGAACTCCGTTATTGTATGCCGTAAAAAGTGAAAATACGGAAAACGTAAAACTTATTTTGGACCACGGCGGAGACATAAATTTCAGAAATTCATTGGATATGACGCCTTTAATGATTCTTATAGGATCCGTAAAGTATGTAAAAACAATGAATGAGCAAATTTCTACTGAAACATACAAAAATACTGAAATTTTAAATTTGCTTATAGATAAAGGGTCCGATATAGAAGCCGTTGATATATATGACAGAACTCCTCTGATGCTTGCCGCCGAAGGAGATAATTTTGAAATCGTAAAAATTCTTATTGATAAGGGCGCAGACGTAAATGCAAAAGCAGTAAACGGCTGGACTCCGCTTGTTTTCGCTTTAATTCACAATAATATAAAGAACGCCGAGCTTATTTTAGATAAAGGCGCAGATATCAATGTAAGAGATTCCATGTACAGAACTCCTTTACTTATTTCCGCAGAAAAACACAACACTGAAGCAATAAAATTTCTTATAGGAAAAGGTGCAGATATTAACGCTAAAGACAGAAACGGATGGTCAGCTTTGTCATTTGCAGTACTTAGCGATAACATTGAACTTGTCAAATTTCTTTTGGATAACGGAGCAGATCCTAATGCGGTTTGTAAAAGCAACTATACACCGTTAATGATTGCCGCAAAAAAAAACAATCTTGAAATAATAAAAATACTGCTTAACAGCGGAGCAGATATAAATATCTCATCCGGAGAAACCGCCGTCGAAAATCCTTTAATAATAGCCGTAACCGATAATAATATAAAACTTGTAAAATTTTTACTCGCCAACCATGCCGACGCGAACATAAAAACAGGCATCATTGAAGGAGGAACGCCTCTCTTAATAGCAATTAAAAAAAATAATATGGAAATGATAAAACTTCTACTAGATTATAATGCCGATACAAACGAATCAGGTTTTTCAAAAGATATTCCTTTAATCATTGCAGCAAAAGGAAACAACATAAAACTCGTAAAAATGCTTTTAAACTACGGTGCAGACGTAAACGTAAAAACAGACTTAATTTCAGGAGGAACACCTTTAATTACGGCAGTAAAAAACAACAATACCGATCTTGTAAAATTATTTTTAGATTATAATGCGGATGTTAATACAATGATTACTCTGCACAGAAGGAATCCGGGCGGCAGCGCTTTATTTTTCGCAATCAAAAACAAAAATATACCTATAATCAAAATGCTGCTTAACAGCGGAGCAGATACTAACGCAATAAATTATAACAGAGTCACCCCTTTTATGCTGGCAACGGAAAGCGGCGATCAGAAAATCATTGAACTGATTGAAAAAGCCAGATATAAGAAGAAATGAAAGATTTTTGTGCAATTATTTTGAGAATGCTACCAATGGGATTTGAACCTATTTTCAACTACTCTCGGGAATATTTATTTATATTTTAAAATTTCTTTCATCAGCATTTCTCTTCCAGAATAATTCCAATAAGTAATATCCTGATATCCATATTTAAATTTTAAACTTGTTGAGTAGTTTTTGAGATTATATATATTTTCTATTTCCAGAAATAGATTTTGATATACTTGAGAATTCTCAATTTTCTTATAATACAAATCAATAAAGATAGACTTATGTGAAGGCGCTTCAATGTTTTTCCAAATCCATTTTTGTCGTTTTTTATAGTATGAAGCATGAGGGAAAATATTATTATCTACTTTAATTACAAAATCCATTCCTTTATTTAAATGAGCAGGTCTTTCCAAAAAAATCTTATCCCCATTAGAAAGAGTTTCAACATCATAGCGATATGCAGATTCTTGATTACCAGTACCCGGTTTTTCTTTCAAAAATTCTTGGATTAAATAATTGCGTAC
>JBAYZJ010000204.1:0-2644 GCA_041672565.1 Endomicrobiaceae bacterium | reverse complement strand
ATACAATTCTATTTTTGGTGAGGTTCCTAACATCGCGTGGGGTATCGGTAAAGTAGACGGTTTCGAATCTGTTTTAAGTGCAACTACTGGCATCGAAGATGACGGATTGCAGCCTATCTCATCTCAGCTTGAACAAAATTACCCGAATCCGTTCAATCCTGAAACAAATATTTCTTATTCAATAAACGAAAAAAGTGATGTCGAATTAACAGTCTTCAACATGAAGGGTGCGGTAGTTGCTGCCCTTGTTAACAAAACACAAGACAAGGGTAATTACTCGGTTAATTTTAATGCAATAGATTTAAATTCAGGATTATATTTTTACAAACTAAAAATAAATGACAAGTTTGTAGCCACGAAAAAAATGTTACTATTAAAATAATGACCGCTAACCCATTTTGGGTAATTATGGCACATCTTTCAATAATGTCAAGCGTAAATAATCTTGATAGGAGGTCGGTTTTTAGATAAAATGTCAACTTAATAATACTGTTATGATATTAGGCTCAATTTTTTAGACAGGTATTTTATTACAACAACAGACAACATTGGAAAAATGACTAATTCTTGTTATATTACCCCTTGTTAGCTTTTTTCCATGACCGTTATGATACATTGCAACTTCTGACAGGTACAAACTGGTAAAATCGAGCCTAAACATTTACTTTATGGAATATATAACTAAATTACACTACTTTAAGAAAATCATACTCTTACTACCTACAACTTTATTATCAATGCTTAACTTATAGAAGTAAATTCCACTGGTAAGCATTTCAGCATTGAAGTTCACTTCGTGATTACCTCTTTCTTGCTTTTGATTTACAAGTTCAGCAACTTCTTTTCCAGTTACATCAAGAATACTCAGCTTTACTTGAACATTGTCAGATAACGAATATTTAATAGTCGTCTCTGGATTGAACGGGTTTGGATAATTTTGGAAAAGTTCATATCCATCAACTGTACCAACATAATTATTTATATTTACATAATTCCCGTCCTGATCGAACTTGCATATCCAAACATCATTGTATTTTGATCCGACAGCAAGACATCCACCGTCATCTGTTAGAGCCAAAGAATTGCTTCCGAAATCCTTTTCCCAGATTATATCTGCATCTTTATTTAGTTTATATGTTTTGGTTGTTGTTCCAACAAAGAAATTATCATCTGAAGTTTCTTTTACGCTATGGATTGAAGGTGATAGTTCTATATTCCATGTAGAATATCTGAGAGATCTATCTAAGTCGAACATTTTTGAATCACCAAAAATCACATATTTATTGCTCAAAACATCAAAACCTTCGAAAAGATAATTTAAGTTTTCAAAACTGACGATATTCTCCATAAACAAATTGAGACTATCTACAAAAACTTTAATATATGGGTAAATTTTATCGGGTGTCTGCATATTACCTACAGCTACATATTCTTCTTCAAACATACCGGGACGGGACATTAACGCTTCAATCCTGTTATATGGAATAAATATAGAATCATGAAGGGTACTCTCTAGCTGATGATAAGCGACACTATTCCCGTTTTTATCAAGCTTTTCTATGAACCCTGAACCACTTTCAAGACTTTCTTGATAATAACCTGCTAAAACACATCCGCTGTCGGCAGTGCAGGTGATAGCATTTACACCAACCCCAAAAGACGGTAAATTGGTATAAGCCTTGGACCATATTTCCTCATAAGTACTTGTATTCATTGAAACATGACCCGACTGACCTAATTGATAGTTGACTCCTTCAGCAATACAGAAACTGCCGTCTAAAAAACAATCCATATCGTTTATATAAAAACTTGCCGGTCCGCCTCCTCCGATCTTCTTTGTCCACAGCGAATCGCCGTTTTCATTAACAGCAATTACCCAGATCATATCTTCATAGTCGGCAGTAATGATATTACAATTTATCAGATAATTTCCGTCATTCATCCGTATAATTTGCTTTCCGCCTTCGTTTAAATCGTCTCCGTATCTTCTTTCCCATGTATCAATTTTCTGAGAAAACATTTGGGCTGTTACCATTATCAGCATAAAATTTATCAAAGTTTTCATAGCATACTCCTCTGTTACAGACTTTATTTCATGTTGAAAGAAAGTTTGGAAAAAATTTGTTGTTTGTCAAGTTCTTTATTAATATATTTATCATCTAACTCGGTATGTTCTCATGAATAGTTATGTGAGTTCAAGTAGTTGGTCATAGCTTTAAAGATGTAGATGGTTTAGGCTCGATTTGTTTGTTTTAAAAAAGTGTGGGAAGTTGCAACAGATCATAACATTAGAAAAATGACCTGACCGTGTTATGTTTACTTGTGGGCTTTTTTCCATGACCGTTATCTGCAATATTGTTTTTAAGACTTGTTTCATATCGTACATGGGGGTTATTTATAATAAGTTTCCATAAGGTAATAATTTAATATAATCTTCCATAAATTGCCAATCGGGATTACCTTTTTTGTCAATGGGTAATTTTATTTTTGTGTTTAATAATCTTTCACCTGTCCAACTTCTCCCAAAACTATATCTTGGTCGTTCAAAATCTAATATTGTAGTAAGATAAGCCCCTGTGTAGGCATTCAGATGTTTGGAATATCCACAACTTGTTTTTCCAGACATACCTATAAAATCTATCGG
>JBAYZJ010000203.1:0-2646 GCA_041672565.1 Endomicrobiaceae bacterium | reverse complement strand
AACAATATTTCTTCTCTTGAATAAGAAATATCTATCCCGAAGTTTTTTCCGTCACCGAAATAATTTGTGATTAAATCAGGCATTGTATGTAAATTCATCACTATAGACGAAATATCATGCCTTTTTAAATTATCAATTGTATGTTCCAAGACAGGCTTATTTACCAACGGAATCATTGGTTTTGGAAGTTCAAAAGTTAAAGGTCTGAGTCTTGTTCCTGCACCTGCCGCTAAAATAAAAGCTTTCACTAAAATCCCTTTTTCATATTTATAATTTTTATATTTTATGTTATTTATACCATTTTTTCAATTTGCGCTGGTATTCGCGCTGAATAAGATTTTACAATAATTGTTACAAATTTATTTATTTTTGTTATTAACTAAATTTTTATTTACAAACAAATATTATTAGATTTTCAAGAGCTGAAAAATCATCCGTTTTACCGGTTTTGATTGCTATATCGGTTTTTAAAAGTTCATTCAGACAAAGCTTAAGGTGTTTTAATTTATACTTCGAGAGATTTCTTATGTACTTTGCGCGAAAATCAAAATAAGGAGGAATTTTAATGTATTCTGTTGCTTGTTCAGGTGTATAATTTTTTTCTTCTATTAAACTTTTTGCGCTCAACAATCGTCTTATTGCCGTTGCAATGCTTGAAAGCATTTCTATTGATTTTTCTCCGGATTGCAGCATTTTCTCTAAAATAAACAAAGCATACCGTAAATTTTTCTCTTCTATGGCATTTGTCAGCATAAAAACATTTATTTCTTTTGTAAATCCGCTTATTTTTACAAAATCATCCACTGAAACTTTTTGTTTGTTTTCTCCCAGATAAACGCAAATCTTTTCTATTTCATTTGATAAATTCAGCAAATTCATTCCGGATTCGTCAATCATTTGCTGCACAATATCAAAAGTCACTGTTTTATTTCTGCTTTTAAACTCTTCCTGTATAAAAATTTTTAAATCTTTCTCATACATTTTTTTACAATCTACAGAAATACAATTCTCTGAATTCAAACAAAGATTTAAGAGATCTTTCCGTTTTGAAGACGAGTTTTTCAATTTCTCAGGAAACAGCAAAACAAGACAAGAGGAAGCGACAGGCTTTTCAATCAAAAAAGACACCTTTTCATAGTCCGCATTTTTTAATTTATTCGCCATTTTTACGATTACTACTCTTTTATCAGTTAAAAAAGGGAGAGTCTCAACCGCATTGGCAATATCTTCTCCTGAACAGTCAACAGACTGAAAAACTTCTCTGTTTAAATCATCCGTATTTATTTTTTTTTCTATTCTGTTTAAACAATCATCGATTAAAAAAGTTTCTTCTCCGCCTAAAAAATAAACGGGAGCCGTTTTTTTACCTGATATACGTTTACGAAATTCATTTACCGTTATAGATTTCATATTGTTTTATTTTAATATTTATATTTGATTTATTCCTGTACTTTTCTTTCGGATATTCCGCTTGCGTTTCCAAACCCCTTAACAGTTCTTTTCACGACATCTCTCGAGAGCTTATCCCAAATATATTCTCTTGCCGTTTCTTCGGTCATTCCGCCGAAACCAACCTTAACGGCATCTGCAAATATTTGAATTCCTTCCATATTCGGTTCAATCCACAATGTAATATTCTCATGTCTGTCAATAAAATATACGTTTATCAGTATCCACAATTTGTATTGTTCCGTAACCATATTCGCATCATAAGTCAACGGCTGCAAAACATAACGCTTTATTTCACATACGAGAACTCCGTCTGCTTCTTCTTCAGATGTAACAACAGACAATCTTCCGTCTCTCATAAATTCATCTATTATTGCCTTTGTAAATTTATCTTCAAGTCCGTATTGATTTGTATTATTTATTACGGGCCTTACATAAATTTTTTTAATATAAGAAGGCAACAGCTGAGGCGCCGGGTCATACGGAGCCGCACACGAAATAAAACTTCCTGCAATAAGCGACATAATCAAGAATATAAATTTTTTCATAAAATCTCCATTATATTTATTTGACTACAATATTTATAATTTTAGACTGCACATATATAAATTTGACTATAGTCTTACCAATAAACAAATTTTTAAACTTATCATTTTGTAAAATTAAATTTTTTATTTCTTCTTCTTTAGCAGAAACATTTACAGAAATCTTACCTTTTAATCTCCCGTTTAACTGAACCGGTATTTCCAAAACGTCCTGCTTTATATATTTTTCATCATATGAAGGCCATTTACTTGAAGAAACACAATCTTTATGTCCGGTCAAGCTCCATATTTCTTCACATAAATGAGGCGTAAACGGCGTAAGCAACAAAATTATTTTTTCATATACCTGTCTTGACAAGCCGTCGTCATTTCCATGATGTTTATAAACATACATGACATTTACAAGTTCCATAATTGAAGAAATTGCAGTATTCAACTGATGTTCTTTGCCTATATCTTCCGTAACTTTTTTTATACAAACATGCATACTTCTTAATAAATCTTCTTTTGCTTTATCCGTCACATTTATGCCTGAGCTTGTATTTATCAACTCCTGTAAACGCCAAACTCTGTTTATAAACCTCCAACAGCCTTCAACGCCGTCATCAGACCAGTCAAGCTGCTTTTCAGGAGGCGCGGCAAATAATATAAA
>JBAYZJ010000202.1:0-2649 GCA_041672565.1 Endomicrobiaceae bacterium | reverse complement strand
ATAATGCATATACCCAATAGCTAGGTCAATGTCTTCTCTTTGCTTCAAAGCCTCGGTAATGGGCTTTAGGATGGGTATATGGACATTTTTGAAGTAGTAGATGAGGATGTGTTTCGATATAGCTTTATCGTGATTAATAATTTCATTATACTCGTTAGCATAATACATAGCATCTTCTGAAATATCTTTAACAATAGGTATATTATTTGTAAAACTTGAAATCAATGAAGGATTGATAATGATTTGATTCATTTTTTCAAGTAAATCAAAAGAATTGCCAGCCTTAAAAATTAAACCATTAACTTCATGAGTAACAGCTTCTGGTATGCCTCCGGCATCACTTGCTATAACAGGAGTTTTAAACATATATGATTCTTGCACAAGCAAAGGATAGTTTTCCATAAGAGAAGGGATTACTGTAATATCAATATTGGCAAAAATGTCCGGTAAATCTTCAGGCTTGTATTCTCCGTGATACACAATATTACTCTTATCGCTTATCATACTAAAAAGTTCATTTTTGAAACTTTCATCATAAGATTTACCCCAAATATTTAATTGCACATTAGGTTTGTTAATTTTTAAAAAAGCTTCAACTAAGGTATTAATACCTTTTCTTCTTATCAATTGACCTGCATATCCAAATCTTATTAAATCTGATTTATTTTTTTCTTTTGTTTTTTGCAGTATAAAACCTAATGGATTTACAGATATATTTTTTAAACCATAAACATCAAATTTATCTTTTAAATAATTACTAGGAGCATATAGATGCTTAAGTTTGTTGTATTGTTCATATAAATAAGTTTTTCTATAATTCTTGTATTCTAAAGCAATATCTTCTAATTCAGTCCGTTTAATAGGTTCAACATGGTTTTTTAACAAGCATTCAGTACATTTTTCAACAGTATCAGGTCCTGAACATAAACTTTGATCAGGAGTCATTAGATGCCACTCATCACATAAAAACCAATAATCATGTAATGTCATTATCATAGGTATGTTTTTATTAGATAAAACTTCAATAGGTACTGCTGACATTTGGCCTAAACCGTGAAAATGAATTAAATCATAATGATTATCTTCAAAAAATTTATTTAAAAAATCAAAGATTAAATCTGAACGCACATTTTGATAATCTAAGACATTTGGTGTTTTGTAAATTCTATGCACTACCAAATCGTCGTAAATAACTTTTTCGTAATCACCTACATTTTTATTATGATTAAGAAACACCGGGTGTAATATTTCAACCTCAGCTAAGCCTGATTGATTAATTGCCTTAGCTAAATTTCTTGCATAAAGCTGTGCTCCTGCATAACGATAAGGTGGAAAGTCATGACAGATGAAGAGGATTTTTTTGGGGTTCTTTATAAAGAAGTAATTATTAAACATTTCGACTGCCTTTTTTGCATTTCTTCCATCTTTATTTTCTTTTATTATCAAATTTATTTTAGAACCAACATAATGCTCTTCAATAATTAATTGATTAATGAGATTAGTGATATTTGATTTATCATCAATAACAACAGAATCTTCCCAAGCAGATTTATCAATTCCGAAAAGTTCTTCTTGATGATTATTCCATGTTAAAACAGGTTTATTTAATAGTAGAGCTTCAATAACAATAGATGATACATCACTAATTAATAAATCAATATATTTCAAACAAAGTAAAGGATAAAAATTTATATCATGAATAAATGCAATATTCATTCTATTGAAGCAATAATCTTGTAACTCACTAAGAATATTTGAAATATCAATTTTTGTTTTTGCTTCAGAAAAAATGTTCGGGTGTAGCTTTACTATAATGTTGAATTCATCTGAAATTGAATTTAATATTTTCTTCCAATGCTTTAATGAAGAATAATTCCACCAACCACCCCAGGTAGGACCGTACATTATAGTTTTTTTATTGATATCTAATTTATATTCTTTGAAAAACAGCATTTTTGATTTAATATTAAAAGATGTATTAAATAGATAATCCAATGGAATATAACCTGTATTCTTGCAATAGTTTATTCCTTGTTGTTTAAGAAATTCTTCACCAGATTGATTTGACACAAAATAAAAATCACACTGATGCATATACTTAGCATTATATGTGTAATTCTTATCAGCTAATCCATGTTGAAACAACAATATTTTTGTATTAGGACTTATTTGTCTGATTTTATTATATAAATCTTTTTGAGGAAAATGTTGAATTATAAAATCAGGTTTTAAAGTTTTCAAAATATGTGTTAATTCTTTATCATTAAATATGATATCATCAATGTCATTTAATCCTAAATCATTTAATAAAACATAATTAATTTCGTTAAAAATAAATTTAGAATTTGGAAATGATTTTTTTAGCTCCAATATAAAAGGTAAAACATACTCCATTTTTGCAATAGAATAAAAAATAAAATTGTTTTTTTTACTAATTAAAGGTTGATGTTTTTTAAAAAAAGTTTTTTTCCAAATATTTACAGGATAAATTCTATTAATTATTGTATTATAAATTGATTTTTTCTTAATTTCTAATAATGATTTCCACTCATTGAAATATTCATTAATCACAGGATAATAATGATCAAAATCTTTTACCCAAAAACCATCTTCGCAGTAAATTTCAATTTCATTTTTTATGCAGTTAAT
>JBAYZJ010000201.1:0-2661 GCA_041672565.1 Endomicrobiaceae bacterium | reverse complement strand
GATGATAGGCATGATAATGAACAAATGCAATATCAGCTGCAGAATATGCGATATTTGGAGAGAGGGAAAATGGCAGGAGCCTGACAGAATTTTAAAAGAAATAGTGGAATTACTACCTTATATGGAAGATATATGCTGGCAGGGCGGCGAAGTTTTTTTAATGGACGGATTTAACGATATGTTGTCGGAAGGCGTTAAATGCAAAAATTTGAATCAGGTTATTTTTACAAACGGTTTGCTGCTGAATGAAAAAAATCTTGAAATTATAGCAAAAGGAAACGTTGAGCTTGTGTTATCTATTGACGGAGCAAGAAAAGAAAGTTATGAATATATAAGAAGAGGCGCAAGTTTTGAAAAATTATGCAAAGTTCTTGAATTAATAAAAGAAGTAAGGAAGTCAACCGGAGCAAAAATAAATACGTATTATAATCCTGTTATATGCAGAACTAATTACAAAGAAATAGACGAAATGGTTGAGTTTGCAAAAAAATATGAATTTACGGCAATAACGCTTAATCCAATAAGAGGTTATCCTGAAGAAAATATTTTTGAACCTATAGATGAAAAAGCATTTGAATATATGAGAAAGATTATTCCCCCCGCAGAGGCCAAATCGAAAGAATACGGAATAAGATTTAATAATTGGATGCCTATAAACTGCGAATGCAGTGAAATAAATTTCAAACATTCCGTAATAGAAGATGAAGAAAGTAAAGCAACGGGAAATGAAGCTGCTGCAAAATCTGTCCCATCCAAAGCCTGTGAATGCGGTAATGAATTAGATTTTGTTAATACTGAAAAGGAAAAGAAAAAAAATAACAGAATGATATGTTATGCTCCTTGGCAGAGGCTGCTTTTGGATAATATGGGACAGGTAAGACCTTATGCCATATGTACAAAATGGGTCGGCAGCACTGAAAATTTCAGCTTGAAAGAATTATGGAACAGTAAAAATATGCAGCTTTACAGGAAGAAAATCGCAAACAATGATTTTCATGATTTATGCCAGCCTGAATGTATTTCGGGACAGATAAGGCATAAACTTTGCAGACCTGTTGAAGATAAATAAAAAATATGGATAAATTTGACGAATTGGTTGAACAGGCCAAACAAGCTTCAAAAGAAAATGATTATTTAAAATCGAATGATTTTTATAATCAGGCTTTGGATTGTAAAAAAGAAGATTATCTTTTTTTTGAAATCGGCAAAAATTATCTAAATATGAATAAATATTCCGAAGCCGAGCGATATTTTAATTTATATTTAAACGGTGCCGATCAATCCGCTGATTTTTCTTATTATTCATTGTTGTTTTTGGCAAAAATATATAAACTTACAGGTTTTTTCAGAAAGGCCGCCGCCGCTTGTGAAAAAGCCCGTAAATATGCCGCGGATGACTTGAAAAATTATGAAATATCAAGAGAATTAAAAGATATAAATTTTCTTTTTTATGAACGAATACCAAAAAATCTAAAAAAAGATGAATATAAAGACCTTGAAAAAAAATACATAGACAGAATTAAATCCAACCCTGCAAATATTAATGCCGTAGTAAATTTAGCGGAAATATATCTGATTAAAAGAGAATATAAAAAACTTGTTGAATTTATAAAAGAGCATATAAGCTTAATTCCTGAAAATGAAATATTCTTTATTAATAAACTTCTTAATTTTCTGGAAATATCGCAGGGCAAAACCATTCTTAAATCAAATCCTGTCAGATTGGGAGTAAACCTTTCAAACAAATGTAATCTGCAGTGCATTATGTGCTATGTAAAAGATTTTGACTGGAATTTCCCTGTTGAAAGACTCGGCGAAATAAAGCAATATTTTCCTTATTTGGAAAAAATAATGTGGCAGGGCGGCGAAGTCTTCTGCTTAAGTTATTTTACGGATTTGATAAAAGAAGCGGCAAAATATCCTAATTTGCAGCAGGGTATAATAACAAACGGGCAGCTTTTAAATAAAGAAATAACAGATTTGCTGGTTAATATGAATTTGGAATTAACGGTTTCAGTAGACGGCGCCTGTAAAAAAACATACGAGGCGATAAGGAAGAATTCCGATTTTGAAAAACTTGTGAAAAATATACAATACTTGTCTTGCGCAAGAGATAAGGAAAATAAAAATTTTATTTTAGGAATGAATGTCGTCGTAAGTAAACACAATGACGGTGAATTGTTGTCTTTATTTGAAATAGCTCACAGATATAATTTCGATTTTTTCTGCATTATGCCTTTAAAACAGGGAGATATATTCGAAATATATAACAATGACTTGGTCACAAAACAAATCAGGGAAATACAAAAAAGAAATAAACAGTACAATATGGCTATAGAAAACAGAATAACGTTGTTAGCCGAACATTTGGCTGATAATGATATTGAAGTAAAAGAAGATATTAACGGCTGGATACGGTATGAAAATCATACCGGCGCGCATACGTCTGTAAAACAAAACTTGTGCAAAGATTATATTAATGTCAATAATGAAAATAAAATGACAGTTGACATCGGAGAAATAGACGTTAATCTTTATAATAAGAATCCTCTTGTCTGCCATATCCCGTGGATACAGATGATTTTGGATTTTGACGCTACAATCTGGCCGGACTGCCAGTGCAGAGCAGAAAAAAATAAAAATGCTTTGGCTTTTTCAAAT
>JBAYZJ010000200.1:0-2669 GCA_041672565.1 Endomicrobiaceae bacterium | reverse complement strand
ATTAGGATATCTTTTCAAAAATTTTAATGTGTTAGGATAATCTCTTTTATAACTTGCAAATTCATGATATGCCTCGTCAAGAATTACAACCGGTTTTAAACCGTATCTGTTTGTCGGCAAAGACTCCATAAATTCTTCAAATTCTTTGGTTGTATTATATGTTCCCGTAGGGTTGTTAGGATTAGCGATAAAAACCGCTTTAGTATTTTTTGTGCAGGCTTTTGCCATAGCTTTTAAATCATGATACAACCCTTTTTTCATAGGCACTATAACGCTTTTTGCGTCCATAAGTCTTACTGACATCTGGTATCTGATAAAAGAATGTTTTGAAATAACTATTTCATCCTGCTTTGTAAAAAATAATCTTCCTATAATTTCGATAAGTTCGTCAGATCCTGCGCCTACCAAAATATTTTTAATATCCAATTTAAATTTTTTCGCTATTGCCATTTTTAGTTCGGTAGAATTAAAATCAGGATAAAAATATACTTTATCGGCGATGTCTTTCATTGCTTTTACAGCTTTTTTTGAAGGACCCAAAGGATTTTCGTTTGAAGCAATTTTTATAATATGTTTAAGCCCGAGTTCTCTTTTCAAAGTTTCTATCGGTTTTCCCGCAACGTAAGGTTCAAACGACAAACAATTTTTTCTGACAATTTTACGCGCATCAAATTTTTCCATTTTCTTCTAAATCTCCTAATTTAATCGGCTTTCGGATATGAGCCTAATACCTTTAAAAAAACACAGTCTTTTTCAACCTGTTCCAAAACCTCACGGACTTTTTTATCTTCAACATGCCCTATAAAATCAAGAAAGAACAAATACTGCCACGCTTTTTTCTTTGTAGGCCTTGATTCAATCTTCGTTAAATTTATTTTCTTTTTGCTGAATACCGACAAAATATTATATAAAGCGCTGACTTTATCTTTTATTGAAAAGATTATGGTCGTTTTATCGTTGCCGGTTCCGGCGGCTTTATTTCTGCCCAATACAAAAAATCTTGTCCAGTTGTCTCTGCTGTCCTCTATTGATTTTGCCAAAATATTTAAATTATAAATTTTTGCGGCAATTTCGGAAGCGATAGCGGCTGAATAAGTATTCTTTGCAGCAAGTTTTGCCGCCTCGGCGGTTGAACTTACCGAAGATACTTTTGCATTAGGAAAATGCTTGTTAAGCCAGTTGCTGCACTGAGCCAAAGGCTGCTGGTGCGAATAAATATTTTTAATATTTTCCTTTGCGCAGTTTGACAGCAGACAAGGAGAAACCCTCATATTTATTTCATTTATAACATTAAGTTTAGTGTCTACCAAAAGATCAAGGGTGGCGCTTACGGCTCCTTCATTTGAATTTTCTATGGGAACCACCGCGAAATCCGCTCTTGATTTTTCAACTTCATAAACGACGTCTTCAAATCTCGGCAAAGAAATGAATTCGGCTTTTGAACCGAATTGTCTTAAAGCGGCCTGATGAGAGAATGTTGCTTCAGGACCAAGGTAAGAAACTTTTATTTTTTCTTCTTTAGCCCTGCATACGCTCATAATTTCTTTGTAAATATTTAATATATCCTCTTTCCCGAGAGGACCTTTATTATTTTTTAAAAGATTATTTATAACTTCAACTTCACGGCTGGGAACATATACGGTTTTTGCCGCAGAATTTTTTAACTCTCCGATTTTAACTGCTGTTTCTGCCCTTTCGTTAAGAAACTTTAAAATTTTTTGGTCTATAACGTCTATTTTGTTTCTGTATTCCAATAATTTACTATTCATACATATGTCTCTAATAATTTTATTTGATATCAAACATTTTTATTATACAACTATCAAAAACCATTTGCAAACACAGCCGCTTTTTAGTAAAATCAAAAGACTTTTATTAAAACAAAAGTCCATATTAGTCCATATTTGATAAATAGTGTAAGAGGTGAAAAAAAATGAGTTGTATTTGTTCAGAAGAAGTAAAAAGCATGTGTACCGTCGCTAAGGGAGCAAAACACGGGCCCGCACCTATTCCCGAAGAAGGAAAATGGGTAAAAGCAAAAGAAATTACAGACATCAGCGGTTTGACCCACGGAGTAGGATGGTGCGCACCGCAGCAGGGAGCCTGCAAACTTACGCTTAACGTTAAAAACGGCGTTATTGAAGAAGCTCTTGTTGAAACTTTAGGCTGTTCGGGCATGACGCATTCCGCAGCTATGGCATCTGAAATTTTGCCGGGGAAAACTATTCTTGAAGCATTGAATTCAGATTTAGTCTGCGATGCAATCAATACCGCAATGAGAGAATTATTTTTACAAATAGTTTACGGAAGAACCCAGACGGCATTTTCAGAAGGCGGACTTCCTGTAGGAGCAGGTCTTGAAGATTTGGGAAAAGGTTTGAGATCCCAGGTCGGAACAATGTACGGAACAAAAGAAAAAGGCGTAAGATATCTTGAAATGGCCGAAGGCTACATATTGGAAATAGGCCTTGATAAAAATTCCGAAGTTATCGGTTATAAATATGTTCACGTAGGTAAAATGATGGAAGCTATCAAGAAAGGCATAAACCCTCAGGAAGCTTTTGAAAAAAATACCGGAACATACGGAAGATTTGCCGAAGCCGTAACAAAAATAGACCCGAGACATAAATAAGGAGTTAAAAAAAATGGTTAAATTTGAAGGATATGAA
>JBAYZJ010000199.1:0-2689 GCA_041672565.1 Endomicrobiaceae bacterium | reverse complement strand
ATTTGCATAATCTATTCTTATTTTACCTTCAACGGTAAAAGGTTTTGTCACGACCCCCACAGTTAAAATTCCGTTATCTTTGGCGAATTTTGCTATCACGGGAGCCGCGCCGGTTCCGGTTCCGCCGCCCATCCCCGTAGTTATAAAAACCATATCGGCGCCTTTTAACATATCTCTCAATTTTTCTTCGCTTTCAACCGCGGACTCTTCACCTTTCAACGGATCGCCGCCTACTCCGAGTCCGTCTCTGCCTATCTGAATTTTATTATCGGCGCTTGATCTTCTCAAAGTCGGCAAATCAGTATTTACCACATAAAACTCAACGTTTGAAACATTTGCGGCAATCATTCTGTTAACGGCGTTTGTTCCGCCGCCGCCTACTCCGATAATTTTTATTACTGCAGGCTGTTCTATATTGTTATTTGGTAATATTATGCTTACGGCCATTTTCTCTCCTACTTAACTATGTTAAGCAACTTTTTAAAACCTGATAAAATAGATGATGACTTTGAATTATCCGCATTATGCAGCAGAATCTGATTCTTATATTCGCTGTATAATGTAGCTATTGCGGTAGTATATGTCTGCGAAGATATTATTTTATTTTCGGCAATAACGTTTTCTTCGTTAAAATTTGCAATTTTTGTTACGCAGTTTAAAGCTTTTTCAAAAGCTTCCGCCATTCCCTGAAGCATTGCTCCTGATCCCGTCAGAATAATTCCTCCGGCAAGCAAATCTATATCTATGTTTTTTTTCTTTAAACTGTTGAATATGTAATCTATCTGCAAATCAACCTGGGGTTTAATGATATCGACAAGCTGTTTTCTGGTATATTTCTGCTGTCTTGTTCCCACCGTATATTCAAACTCGCTGTCCTGTTCTATAAGCTCTTCCAAAACAGAGCCGTACTGTTCCTTAATATTTTTTGCCTCTTTCTGGCTGACCCTTAATTTTTTTACGATATCTCTTGTAATAAGATCCGAACCCATCGGAAGTTCAAAGACATGCTTAATTTTCCCGTCGGTATAAATGACTACTCCGGTTGTCATTCCTCCTAAATCAATCAAAACGCATCCGAGTTCCTTATCTTCTTTTGAAACAAGTGTTTCGCCGACGGAATTATATCCGTAATACAGCAGCGGATTTTCATCATTAATAGCTTTTCTTATATTTGTCATGTTAGTTTTTGTCGCAACAACCACGAGGGCGTCCATTTCAAGATATTCCCCCTCCATGCCTATAGGATCCTGCACGCATTGTTCGTCTAAAATATATTCTTTAGGTATTATTTGTATTATTTCCTGTTTATCGCTTATTCTTTTTACATCTTCTATTTTTTCAACCAATTCCTGCAGAGTGTCTTCTCTGACTTCAGAATCGTTTTCTGATATTCTGACCCCGGCATTTTCACTTGAAACTTCTATCAAAGCTCCTCTTATAGCTATAACTTTTTTACCGATTTCTCCTCCCTGGTCTTTTTCAAGTCTTGTAAGAAGTTGTCCGATCGTTTTATAAGCTTCCTGAATTGCAATTACGGCGCCGTCTTTCACTCCGTCCGAAAAAAGAGTGTCGGCAGCTAAAATTTCTATTTTATTATTATCTTCATCATATTTTGCTATAACGCCGTGAATTGAACTGCTGCCTATATCCAAACTTATTGCCAATTCGTCTTTTACCATATATACTCCTAAATTTTAAACCGGCTGAATTGCCGGTTTTACAATAATTTTATTTTTATTTTCATCTAATAAAGTTAAATCTATATAATCTACCGCATTATATCTTTTCAAAGAATCTTCAAGAACTATTTTCATTTTTTTTACTTTTTCATTAATATCTTTTTCTTTAGGATCTCCCCAAAAAACTAAAATTTCATTATCAAGTAAAAGAACTATGTCTTCGGCCTCTCCATATTTAACTTCACTTATTCTCGGCATTAAATCTTTGACATAAGGTTTGAAAACTTTAATAAAACTCAGCAAACCCGTTCTTTCCTGCAATGTGGAATATTTTAAAACAGGAACTTTCATGTCAAACATATTGCCTCTTAAAGCAAAAGGTTTATTATCGAAATCAAGCCCGGTAATTTCATTATCCCTTAAAATAAAAGCTTCAGGCGTTCTTTCTTTAAGACTGATTATAATTTTTTTTGACAAAAGATTTCTCGACATTGATATATTTTTAAGCTCCGGCTTACATTTTTGTATTTCCTTTTCGGCTTTTGACAAATTAACTTTAAATAAGTTATCACCGACTTTGAATGGAACAAGCTCTCTTATTTCTGTTTTTGTCACATTATTACAGCCTTTTACATCAATGTCTTCTATTAAAAATTTGTTTGAAGCATATATATATGAAACTGTAAAATTATAACTGAATACTACAGCCGCCAACAAAACCGCAAATAAAAAAACTTTTGAAAAAAACTTTAAATTAACATAAGACGCCCTTGACTTTCTGTCAAGATTTGTATATCTGACATACCTGCGGCGTTTTGATGTTTTAGATCTTTTAACTTTTAACATTATTTACCTTACAGCCGATTTCAAAATTTCGAGAACCAAATCCTCAAAACTCATTCCGACAGCTCTTGCCGCATCAGGAAACAAAGATGTTTCCGTCATACCGGGAAGAGTATTTAATTCCAAAACCCATATATTATTATTTTTATCAATTATCATATCAACTC
>JBAYZJ010000198.1:0-2702 GCA_041672565.1 Endomicrobiaceae bacterium | reverse complement strand
TTTTAATTTTTTACAGCAAATCCCAAGATTGTTTATAGAAACTGTGGTTGTTTCCATAGTTTTGTTAATGATAATTTTATTGCTTTCAAGAGGGATGAACGCATTGACGATTATTACTCAAATAGCCGTTTTTGCAATGGCTTCTTTCAGATTAATGCCGTCAATGAACAGGATGCATGTAGCTCTAAGCGCTATGATTTATTATAAACCTTCATTGGATATAATATATAAAGATCTTAAAAAGACCGTGAATTCAGAAGTTTTTAAAGAAGAAGAAAATAAAGAAATAAATTTAAAGTACGGAATTTCAGTTCAAAATGTAAGTTATAAATATCCTAATACGGAAAAAATGATTTTGAATAGAATATCTCTTGATATAAAATACGGTCAGTCTGTAGCTTTTATAGGTCAAACAGGCGCCGGAAAAACTACGATTGTTGATTTGATTTTAGGGTTGCTGCTTCCTACAGAAGGGAAAATCATGGTCGGAGATGTTGAAATTCATAAAAACAGAAAAAATTGGTCTGCAAAAATAGGATATGTTCCTCAGTATATATTTTTGGTTGATGATTCTATACGCAATAATATAAATTTTTACAATAACAGCGCTGTTATTGATGATGAACGAACATGGAAAGCAGCGGAACAGGCGCAGCTTAAAGATTTTATTGAATCTCTTCCTCAAGGATTAGACACGATCGTCGGTGAAAGAGGGATAAGATTATCCGGAGGGCAAAGACAAAGAATCGGTATTGCAAGGGCGTTGTATAATAAGCCTGAATTATTAGTCTTGGACGAAGCGACTTCTTCGCTTGATAATGAAACGGAAAAAGCCGTAATTGGAGCCATAGATAATTTATACGGCAAAATAACAATGATTGTTGTTGCTCACAGATTAACTACTATAGAAAAATGCGATGTTATCTACAAACTCAATAACGGTGAAATCACAAAATAAATATAGAAAAATTTTGTTAAATTTGACTTTTAACGCTGAAAATAATAAAATCTTAAGTCTCCTTATTTGGTAATTTTTTAAATGGCGACGTAGCTCAGGGGTAGAGCAGAGGACTCATAAGCCTTTGGTCGGTGGTTCAATTCCACCCGTCGCCATTGTATTTTTCTGTAAAGATTTTTCTATTTAATACTTTGAATGGTATAATAAATGAAAATTTTACTTACTGGCGCAAACGGTTTTGTAGGAAGTCATATTCTTGAAGAATTATCAGCCGATAACCACGACATAATATCTGTTGTACGCAAAACGTCAAATCTGAGATGGATTAACAATGAGAAAGTTTCTTTGCTGTACGGCAGTTTGGGAGATGAAGATTTTTTAAAAAAAGCTGTTTCAGGAATAGATGTTATTATTCATTGTGCAGGCGTTGTAAGAGCATTAAATTGGGATATATATAATGAAATCAATGTGCTCGGAACAAAAAATATTGTTCAGGCGGTTCTTAACAATAACCCGGGACTTAAGAAGTTTATATTTATTTCTTCCCAGGCGGCTATGGGACCCAGCGTATCAGAAACCCCTAAATTATTATCGGAAAAAGAAAATCCTGTATCTTTATACGGCAAAAGTAAATTAATGGCTGAACTGGAAGTTAAAGCTTTATCGGATAAAATTCCATATACGATATTAAGACCGGCTTCTGTTTACGGACCAAGGGATAAAGATATTTTTACTTTTTTTAATATGGTTAATAAACATATCTGTCCTGCGACATACAATAAACATTTAATTCAGCTTGTATTTGTTAAAGATATAGCAAAACTTATATGTAAAATACTGGATGATAAAAAAACAAATAACAAAACATATTACCTTTCTGACGGCAATATATACTCATGGAAGAATGTTGCGGAAGTTATCGCCGCTGCCGCTAATATAAAAACCTTTCCTGTAATACTTTTTGATTTTATATTCCAAACCGTAGGTAATCTTTATGAAATAATAGGCAGAATAACAAAAAAACCTCAGGTTTTAAGTAAAGAAAAAATAAATGAAATGCTCCAAACATACTGGACAGCCGATAATTCACAAATCATAAAAGACGCAAATTTTGAATTTGAAAAACTTGAAAACGGAGCCAAAATAACATACAATTGGTATTTGGAAAATAAATATTTTTAATATAAAGTTTATGAACTAGGAGCCTTGTCAATGTCAAATGATATCTTTGAAAAATGTAACAAATTTACGGTAGCCAGTGATATAAAAGCTTTAGGAGTTTATCCTTATTTTAAAAGAGTTGAATCCGCACAGGGTCCTGAGGTTATGATTGACGGCAAAAAAATAATAGTTGTTTGTTCAAATAATTACTTGGGGCTTGCAGATCATCCAAAAGTTATAGAAGGCTCTGTCGCCGCCGCTAAAAAATACGGTACGTCATGTACCGGTTCAAGATTCCTAAACGGAACTAATGATTTACATGAAAAAGTTGAAAGAAAATTTGCTAAATTTGTAGGTAAAGAGGAATCAATACTGTTTACTACAGGGCACCATTCAAATTTAGGCGCTATAGCTTCTCTTGTTGGCAAAAATGACATAGTCGTTACGGATAAATTAGACCATGCGTCAATTATAGACGGATGCAGATTGTCACTGGGTGAAATGCTGAGATTCAGACATAACGATATGGGAGATTTGGAAAGGCAATTGGCAAAATGCAAGGATAAAGCAGCATTGATTGTTG
>JBAYZJ010000197.1:0-2709 GCA_041672565.1 Endomicrobiaceae bacterium | reverse complement strand
TAGGCAGTACTGGAAAATGGCTTGGAATTAATTGCGAAGGCGGCAGTTCTGTCAGCCTAAACAATGTAAATATCACTGGTGCGGAAACTGGAGTTAGAGGTGTTTACAATTATAAATTTAGTGTAACAAATTCGATATTTGAAGCATGTGACAAGGGTATTAGCGTAACTGAACTCGTACCTACAGTAAGTTATGCTATTACAGGTAATACTCTTACCGGGACAAGAGCAGGCACTGGTGTTCATGTTACAAGTTCTAACGGGATTATGAAAAATAACACTATAAGTTTTTTCCTTTACGGAGCCAGATTCACAATGTGTTCGCCTACGGTCTCGAACAATACTATTTTCGGGAATAAAATTTTCGGAATATTGGTCAGCGGTCAGAATGCAATACCGCAGTTAATCAATACTGATATTAATCAAGTAGCTTTCCCGAACAATGAGATCTATAACAATGGAGGTACATTAAACAGCCCGTCAGAGCTTTTCCTGAGTGCGCAGATAGGAATTATACCCTACGCGAATGTTTATATGTATAAGGGTAGGAACAACATATTTTCCGGTATTGTTAATACAACTCCTCTTGTACCGTGCATTTCAATTGCAAAACTGATCGCCAGTGTAAACCAGAACATTATTGTTAAAGCAGCATACAATTACTGGGGATCAAGTTCTGTGAACTACGATTTTTTCTTCGAGGACCATTACCAGTACTCGATTGAATATACGCCTTACTATGTAACACCCGACGGTTTAGTTGATCCGGATGAGCCAAATTCTCAGTCATCGTCAACTGAAAACAAAATATTAACAAACGCAATCAGACTTGAGTCTAAAGATAATGTCATACCTGCTATAAAGCTGTACGAGCATATTATAAAAAAATATGTTGATACTGCTGAATACTATATCGCTATGGCAAGACTGCCTTATCTTTATGCTATTGCTGAACTTGATAACAATGAGTTAATCGCAATTTACGATGAAGCTTATGCCTCTGAAAAAACTACTAATAAGAAATTCTTCAAAGGAATGAAAGTTGCAACGCATATAAAAGGGAAAAGATACGACGATGCAATTGCTGTAGCTGAAGAAATGAAATCCGAAGCTGAATTTGATGAAGAAGTAACGCTGGCTGATATTAATATCGCTATCGCAAATCTTTTGAAAGAGATGGAAGGAAAAAGTAGAAGCGGTGTAGATTATGCGGAAAATCTTCACGGTCTGTTATCAAAACTAAACAGTTCTGAGGTAACCGGAAGCGGAGAACCAACGGATATAACCGAGAGTGTTTTACCTTCGGAAATAAAACTATATCAGAACTACCCGAATCCGTTCAACCCTGTTACACAGATCAACTTTGCTTTGGCGAAAAATGCTCAAGTTAAGCTAAGTGTTTACAATATCAGCGGTCAGAAAGTAGCAGAGCTTGTAAACGGAACTAAACAAGCAGGTAATCATGCTGTGGATTTTGACGGTAGCAAGCTGAATTCAGGTGTATATTATTACACTCTTGAAGTTGATGGGAAATCTCTCACTCAGAAGATGATCCTGATGAAATAATCTTTTAGCTATAAATTCCAATCTAAGAGGCGGCAAAAACCGCCTCTTTTCTTTTGCTTCAATGTCCTAAATTGCCACAAAGGGTTATAGAATAAAAAATTAATGGAGGCTAACGGTCATGGAAAAAAGCCCACAAGGTTAAAGAACACAAGGATAGGATATTTTTCCAATGTTAGCAGATGTAGCACTTGAGTTCATAGAACCCTTTTCAGCTTGAGCAAATTTCATTTTTCATTTCTCTTTGATTTCCAAATATTCTTGAGTTTTTAAAAATAATATTTCTGTCCATTGTTTTCTAAAAGAAAAGTCGTGTTTCTGATTCCATGTTACATCCTTAGGTAAAATTTCAAGGCCTTCGAATTCTAATATGTTTGTGAACAAATATAGTACAGGATAAGAATATGATCTCCCGCTAGGAATTTCTTCATTTTCATATTTTTTTAGATATATGTCATAAGATATTTTTAGAATCTCGTATTTTTCATCCCCATTCATTTTTTCAATACATGCTTTCGATGAAATTAACAGAGGCAATAACTCTTTTGATAAAACCTCACTTGAATTTAATTTATCTTTATAGATTTTAGAAAGACAATTGATACAATCCTTTCTATTCAACAATTCAATAATTACATCATTTTTTAATATCGCGAGTACTTTAGCATCATATTCTTGCAATAGTCCTAAAAATGCGCTTAAATGATAGTCATTTAAAAATCTGTTTACCAACGCAGAGGTACTTAATGATTCCGGGTTTATTTCATCCTTTTGTAATAAATTATTTTTTTCATCTAATATTTCTTTCGTTACCAAAGATTTTTCGTTTTGATTGAATATTTTGGTTGAATCTGAAATAGACTCATTTACGGATTTATTGGATGTACCAAAAATTGGTATAAAGGTAATTAGTAATATTGACAGAATAAATTTCATATTTGAATCCCCTTTACCTAAAATTAACTCAAGTTGAACCATTTCTCAAGTGCTATTTCTGCTAACGGTCATGGAAAAAAGCTTACTAGATAAAACAACACTCGGGTCAAGTCATTTTTCCAATGTTAGCAGTTCGTAGCACTTGAGTCAATGCCCACCTTCAACTTGAGCTTATTTCTTTCTCCAAGTTTTCTTATAGAAATTTTCAGCA
>JBAYZJ010000196.1:0-2734 GCA_041672565.1 Endomicrobiaceae bacterium | reverse complement strand
TTTTCAATGTTTGACATTTCAAAATACTGCTGTCTAAACTATTCAGACATCTTCTTTCCGCCGATGTAAAATCCAGCAAAAAGCCGGCTGTTTTTATTATTACGTTACTCAATTCCGCAACAGCGCAGGATTTTTCAGAAATACAGTTTGCTCCTATCAGTACGCTGTCTGTTAAATTAATATACGCATTATCTCTTAAATTTATAATACACTCCGATTCGTTTACCGCAGACGTATTCAATACAAAAGCATTTGCCATTCCGCTGATTTCCAATATATTTTTCAGGCTCGTAATATGAGAATCATAAACCTTTAACAATGTTCTGTCAGATGCAGCGCAAAAACGTTCTTCGGCATAAACAATACTGCTTTGTATTTCTATTTCCGATCTGTCCGACAAACTGCAAAAAACAGATTTTGTTTTAACGTTTGAATTATAAATATACGCTTTGCTTTTTCCGCTTAAATAAAAAATATCTCTTGCCGCTTCTAAAAGAGTTCCGGATAAAAACATTTTCGGACTGCCGGACATATCGCAAAACATTCCTGTTTTAACGCTGTTTTTTTCATTATAAATTTCTGAAAATAACTCAATATGACAAAATAAATCTTTTGATTCAATATTACAGTTTAAGACAGATATGTTTGCAGATGCCGCAAAGCTTAAAATATTTCTTTGGTCAGATATTAAATTATCCTGATCTGCAAAAAATAAAGCTTCCTGGTGCATTATAACGTTTGCGTGAAATGAATGGAAAGAAGATTCTTTTATTACAGTCATACTGTTATTAACGCCCGTTACGTTTACCGTATTACCGAAACAATCTATGTCATAAGCGACGACTTTTGCCCCGTTCTGGTTTATTATGCCGTAATCAGCAACAACGATATGCGCTTTTTCCATATTTACTTCGCTGAAATCTTTTACGTTAATTCCTATCCCCATAATAATAAGTCCGTAAACAGTAATATCAGAAGAACATTGTTCAACGACAATGTTTATCTCATTACTGTAACTTACAATATTGTTTAACAGCAAATGATATGAAGATTGTATTTTCATACCCGTTATATTGCCGTTTATATAATTTTTAATTATTTTTAATCCGGCAGACATGCTGCATAAAATACCCGTATCGTTTAGAGTAATAATATTTTTTGATACATATCCGTTTACGGATTTGATAAATATTCCGTAATAAGTATTGCTGTAAACATGGTTTAACGCTATCAGACTTTTTTTACAGCATATTATTCCCGCTTCGTTAAATCTTATTACCGTGTTTTTTACGATTAAACCGGTCATAGAGCATAAGGAGAAACAGTTTTGTTCTATGACGCTGTTTTTTATTTTTGAAAGCTTTGCGCCGCCGCACAGAAATATTCCGAAAGAATATCGTAAAATTATATTTTCTAAATCAATTTTCCCTTCAGGCATTACAAGTATGCTTCCGTCCCAATGATTATTCCCGATAATTATCCGGCTGTCTTTTTCACCGCGCGCAAAAAAAGACCCGTATACGATTATTGACACTTTTTCCGTATACGAATCCGTATTTATATTAATTTCTTTAAATATTGTATTAAACCGGCCGAAATGTTTTTTATTGTCAGAATCTGACTTTTTAACGGCAAATTTTATCTTTGCGCCCGGAAGAACTGTAACAGATACCCCTGATGCGATAACAACATCGTCTTCAACAAAGATATCCCCGCACCATTTTTCGTCTTTTGAAATTATTCCGGATTTTGATGTAACATGATTTTTTGTCTGCACTATATTCCCGTTTCAAAATTAAAGTCAAACTCTCCCCATTTACTGCACAAGTAATTTCTGTCTTTCTTAAACAATGATACCGTATGTTTTACCGCAGACGTCTTAAAGACAGGAACATCTCTCATAACAAAGAAATATGCTCCTATTCTGTACAGTCTTACTATAAAATCAAATAAAGCATAATTTAAAGTTTCAAATCTATTGTCAAAATATCCTATTTTTTTCACGAAATCTTTTCTGACTATAAAACATTCCGAAAAAAGCAAAGGCTGACATTCTTCCCAGTTTGTAAAATTATTATATCTTTGTTCCTCAAAATATGACTGGAACTGCAGCATAGAAAGTCCCTGAGCCTGTATAACCGACGGAGCAACAAGCGCTATATTGTCGTTAAAATAAAAATATTTCGACATCATTTTGCAGGAATCAGGCATTATTTTTATTTTTTCGTTACAAAAACAGAAATAATCGGCGTTATTTTTAAAAATTATATCGTTTACGGCATCTATAAAATTCGATTTTTTCGAACCGTTAATGATATATTTTTCATTTTCTTTTATAACTTCCAATACAGGCATATCGGCTTTTGAACCGAAATTGTTGTTATTAAAAACGATTTCTACGGTTTTACGTTTAACTTTTTTTTCATGATGTTTCTTTTCCAAAGAAGCAGGAACCATGTCTGTTGATATTATATTTTTTATGCCGTTTTTATTCAAAAAAACCAATTCGTCATTTTTATCGAATATACAAAAATCGCTCTTTTCAAAAACGGCAATACTTTGTAAAAAATTTATTTTCAAATCTTTATATATAGTATTCACGTTTGCATAACTCTTTTGCATTTCTTCCTGATACTGTTGCATAATATATTCTATTCTTGACAATCTAAAATCTACAATAATATTTGTTTTATCAGATAACGCATCTATATAAGGCATCATCAACTGAGCCATT
>JBAYZJ010000195.1:0-2759 GCA_041672565.1 Endomicrobiaceae bacterium | reverse complement strand
TTTATGTTTACTTCAGGCAACCATGCTATGAAATCTTTATCAACCTATGCATTTCCTATATTTTTTAACGAATGGGATTTGGATTTGAAAGATATTACAAAAGCTTGGGACAATAAAGGCGATATTGTTATCGGTAATGATGTATGGATAGGTTATGAATCCGTTATAATGCAGGGCGTTCATATAGGCGACGGCGCAATAATAGGCACAAGAGCTGTCGTCACAAAAGATGTTCCGCCTTACACTATTGTCGCAGGCGTTCCGGCAAAACCAGTTAAAAAAAGGTTTGATGATAAAACTATCGATAAACTTATGGCGATACAATGGTGGGACTGGTCACCTGAAAAAGTCAAAGAAAAACTTCATCTGATAATGAACGGTGATATTGAAAATATATAAGAGAATCTTTTTTTGCCGGTTATTTAGTTTTCCAAAAACAAGTGGAATCCGTTTCTTTAAATCTTATCATTCCGCTTTTTATCATAACTTTATGAGATGCATGATTTATCTTTTCAGTTTCGGCGATAATGTATTTTACATCCGGCTGATTCAAAGCCCATTTTAATATTTCTTTTACTGCTTCTGTCATATATCCGTTGCATCTGAATTTTTCGTCAATCCCGTATCCTATTTCAACAGTCCCTGTAATATCAGGAATTCCTTTAAAACAGGCGCTTCCTATCGAGATATTTTCAGATTTTAGAATTATCTGCCAGTTTGTATAAAATAAATAATTTTCTTTGTTATTTTCAGCCTGTCCGTACAGCCACCGCATTGCGCTAATAGTATGTTCGTCTAAACGGCTTCCGGACGGATTAAGATTTAAGGCTTCTTCCATCTTACATGTGTCTGAAAGAAGAAGTTTGAAATGTTGCAGTTCAAGCGGGATGATTTTCAATCTCAGTGAATTTAACTGCATAACAATATCTCCTGTATAAATCAATTATAATATACGGTTTAAAATAAGTCAAAAAATAAATTGACTTATTTATGTCTTTTTTGTATTATATTTCCATATTACTAGAAATATAGAAATATAAAAATAAGGATTTTAAAATGAAAATAGAAAAAGTTTTATCGGTGTTTAACGTTTTAAGTCAGGAAAGCAGATTAAAAATATTCAGAATTTTAGTTGAACACAGCGTGGACGGCATAACTCCTACGGAAATATCAAAAATTTTAAATGATATGCCGAGAAACACTTTGTCATTTCATTTATCTTTAATGCTTCAGGCGGATTTATGCAAAACTGTAAAACATGGAAAGCAGATTATTTATAAACCTAACTGCGGAACAATAAAAACAGCCGCGCAGTTTTTGCTTAAAGACTGCTGTGAAGGAGCCTGTAAATGTTAGAAATTTTTACAAAATTAGCCGATTGGGCTGTTTTTCAAATGGGGTTGTCTGTAAATACCCATTTAGGCAAGGCAGTTCATTTTTTTATTGAAGATACTACAAAAATATTTGCGTTAATTTATATCATTATATTTGTTATTTCATTATTCAGAGCACAGCTTTCGCCGGAAAAAGTAAGAGCCTATTTGTCAGGCAAATCAAGATTTTACGGATATTTGCTTGCGGTGTTTTTGGGAATAGTAACGCCTTTTTGTTCCTGTTCGTCAATACCGATTTTTATGGGTTTTTTGGCCGCAGGAGTTCCGTTCGGCGTAAGCATGGCTTTTATTATAAGTTCTCCTCTGGTAAGCGAAATCGCGACAATTATGTTGTTGGGTATGCAGGGAGCCGGCGTAAAAATTGCCGCAATATATGTTTTGTCCGGCTCAATAATTGCCGTAATCGGAGGATGGCTCAGCGATAAATTTAATTTAGAAAAATATCTTATATTTAAACCGGTTGTCATCAACGTTCAGGAACAAACTTCTTCCGTGAAAGAGAAATTGCTTGCATTGGTTAAGTATGCAAATAGTTTTGCTTATACAACAATCAAATCATTGGCGTTATATATTTTGATAGGATTGATAATCGGCGCTTACATGCACGGTTTCGTACCTCAGGAAGTTTTTGTTAAATATCTTGGCCACGATAATCCGTGGGCTGTTCCTTTTGCTGCTTTAATAGGTATTCCTATCTATGCCAGTCATGCCGGCGTGGTTCCGATAATTCAGGTTCTTTTGTTAAAGGGAGTTCCCATAGGTACGGCGTTAGTCGCTTTAATGAGCATCACCGCTATATCTCTGCCGGAAATGGTTATGTTAAAAAAAGTTTTTTCATATAAACTTCTCGTGTTATTTATAGTTTTTTTGCTGGTTTCTTTTATAATTACCGGATATGTAATAAATATGTTTAAATAAAAAAAGGAGAAAGACCATGAAAGAAATTAAAGTATTGGGAACAGGATGCTGTTCTAAATGTCAGAATTTGTATGAAGCTGTAAAACAGAAGGCGTCCGAATTAAATATTGGCGCAGAGGTAATTAAATCTACCGATATAAATGAAATTATGAAATATGGAATAATGTCAACGCCTGCAATAGTCATAGACGGCAAAGTTGTCGCATACGGAAATGTTCCGTCATCAGAAGAAATAGAAAAAATATTGAAGAACAATCAATAAATAAAAAACTGTAAAATAAAAAAAGACGGCTGGTTAAAATATCAGCCGTCTTTTTTTATTTATATTTAAACTATTTGTTTGATTGTTCAACCGCTACTGCAACTGCAACAGATGCTCCGACCATAGGGTTGTTACCCATGCCGATAAGCCCCATCATTTCCACGTGGGCGGGAACTGACGAAGAA
>JBAYZJ010000194.1:0-2764 GCA_041672565.1 Endomicrobiaceae bacterium | reverse complement strand
ATATAATAAAAAAATATTTTCGAAATTGAAAAAATTTCTTATAAAATTATCTAAAGATGATTCTTTAAATGAAGAAACAAAAATGCTGGTTTACAACAGTTTAAATTTATTAAACCGTTATAAACTTCAGTATGATTTGCAGACAGTAGATTCAATTTATGCAAACTGCTGGAAAATCAAACCTTTCATTTCAGGTTCGGACGATAAAGCGGAAATGGATGAATTTATGGAATATTTCCGTAAGACCAGCATCAATGACGTTCAGAAATATGAAGAAGCAATAGGTCGTGGTTTTTTGTCAAATGCCGAAATTATACGTAATGAAACAGGACAGTGTTTATCAAAATGGATGTCAATATTGGAAAATGGCAAAATTAGCAAAAATAACATAGATTTAATTACCGGCAATGCTGTACAGATTATACAATTGACATCTTTTTCTTCCGACACTTTGAAAGGAACAAATAAAGATTCTCTTATATCCGAATTGCAGGATTTCATATCGTTTTATGAAAAAACCGTATATTTATGTAAAAAACTTCCTAAAACAGAACAGGAAAAACTTCAGCCTGAAATAGAAATTCTTGAAAAAACAGGAGAATACGCCGTTATGTATTATAAAGCGTTAAATTATCTTGTCAGCGCTGAAATTTTATATGGATACAGAATATCAAAAGGCAGCAAGATGTATTTTTTGGAAATGACGGGTTTAATGAGCATAGTAAGAAAAATATACGGTATTGAAACGGGCATTTATTTATCGCGCAAAAATTTTAAAAACGAAATTATCAAAGTTAAAAATCTCGGCAATGAACTGATTCCCGGATTATACGATTCTAAAGTTGAGCAGAGCATAAACGAATTTTTTAATGAAAAAGCGAAACCGCAATATTTTTATCTCGGCATAAATGAAAGCTGGAAAGTCAGAAAGATGCTTGCCAGATTTCTGCCGCTTATATTTTTTGGGAGATCGGTACTATCAAGCGTTTTGGCAAATTCTTTTTCATTAAACGGCGTTGTCATATCGTTTTTTACGGGAGTGGGGTTGTCGTTAATTTTACATTGGCTTCCTATATTAAGCGGTTTTTTTAAAACAAAAAAAATAAAACAGAAAAAGTTGTTCCCCGAAAAACTGCAAAACGGCGGTAATTCCGTAGAAATCAATAAACAGTTATTACTGCAAAAACAGATAAATAAACTGAGTGAAGCTCCTTACGGAGATATTCCCGATTTGGTAATAATTGCCGGGAACAAGACAGAATATACGACGGATTTATTAGAAAAAAGCGTCTACAAAATTACAACTTACGGCAATTTAAAGAATTTAAATATAGAAAATCTTTTGTTGGACAATGACGGAGGAAGCGGCAACAGCTTAATAGATATTTTCGGTTTTTTGCAGTCGGACAAGTTTAAGAAAAAATATCCTCAGTTTGCGGGCAGAGACTTATCCGAACTTAAAATTGTAGCCGTAAACATTGACGGAACCTCTCCGTCCTTAATCACAAAGCCGCTGGACATGGAAATTATTTCGCAGAAAACCACTCCGGTCGAGCTTGCGCTTCTTAACGGCATAAGTCTTATGCAAAATTATAAAAAAGACGGCGGTAATATAATCATAGTAGATCCTGCTTATATGTATTTGGGAAGTCTTGAACAGACGAATAATATAACGCTTTTAAGTTCCAATATTTCTTACGAACAGATGGAAAGCCAAAAACTGCCTTTGTTTATTTCCAATCCGGCGGATTCGTTATCATCCGGCGGGACCAGATTAAAAAAAATATATAATAAATTTAACAATACAACCGTCGCAAACATAGTTGTAAAATATATGCTGGACAAGCTTTATGATATTGACAATTTGTCAATTCAGCAAATGCAGACTTTTTCGGGGATTATTGCGATGAGTTTTTTCGATAAGAATAAATTTCAAAATATTATGAAATTCATAAATGCCGCAAAAGAGTATGAACGCTCTTATAAAGGTAAAAAATTTCAGATAGATACAATGGCTCATTTGCTGATTCCTTTGACAAGAATTGCGAATAATGAAGATATTTTTGTTTATCTTGAAAATCTAAAATATTCTGCGGATAAAAACGATAAAGAAGATTATGATAGATTTTTTTGGGGATTGTTTAAGCATTTGAATGAAAATTTGCAAATCAACGAACAGACTGATGATTCCTATATAAATATTTTGCCGGCTCATGATTCTTTAATGACAAAGGTTGATTCCGGCAACGGTAAATTTTATAAAAAATTCATAACCATATCGGGACTGCTCAAACAGTTTAATTTTAAACGGCAGGCTGTGTCCGTAAAAAGAGAAATTTCAAGCTTTATTTTGCCGCAGAAAAAAACGGCAGTATTTATGTCCCCGAGAATTACCGATATCGTTAAGCGGCATATAACGGCATTTGATAATGACGAAACGAATAATTTCACAATTACCATGCCGGATCAGTTGTCTGATAATAAAAAAGACAGCGGAATCATAATAAATGTTCCGGTTGAGAATACTGTTATACCGGCCAGAGTTATTTATGATATTTTTACAGATGACAGCGGGAAAAATCATGTAATAGCCGCATTTTTACCTGTTTTGTTTGATGATGCCGATATGTATTGCTCAGTGCGTGAAATTGAAATTATTAACAGTATTTTATCCGGTACTGAGTCCGATATAAATAAAATAAGAAAAAAAGTTTTTAACGGAAGAGCGGTTCTTGCTTTAATCAAAGAACTTAAACAAAATAAA
>JBAYZJ010000193.1:0-2765 GCA_041672565.1 Endomicrobiaceae bacterium | reverse complement strand
CCAATCATTTGAAACTATAACCATCAAATGCCTCAATTCCGATATGTCCCATACAGTACGGTCGCACACCTTGCATACCGTGCAATCATCCGTATATGAAGGATATATTTGTCTTGTAAGGAGTTTTAAGAAAGTTGATTTCCCCGAGCCGTTAGGCCCGAGTATAATAATATTCTCGCCGGTATTAATGTCAATATTTATATCTTTTAATATTTTTTTATCGTTTCTTATTACTGAAACGTTAGTAAAGTTTATTATATTATTAATCATTTTTTATTCTTTAATATTTAACTTTTTCTTCTTTTGCATTCCAGATTTCAAACGGTTTTAAAGAATCGTTATTGTTTATTTTTATCATTTTCACCGAAGTAATTTTTGTTTTCAGTTCTTTATAAATTTTATTATCCCTAAATCCGTAAACGGCAGCCGTCTCCTTTGATGCGGCATAGTAAATATTTTTTATGTTCGCCCAGTATACGGCTGAAAGACACATAGGGCAAGGCTGGCAGGATGCATACATGACGCAACCGCCCAAATCAAAAGTTTTAAGCTTTTTTGCGGCTTTTCTTATGGCGTCAATTTCGGCATGCAGAGTCGGGTCATTTTTTGCAGTTACACGGTTGCAGCCGGAAGATATAATCTCATTTTTTTTAACTATCACCGCTGCAAAAGGCCCGCCGTTATTTTTTTGGACGTTTTTTTCGGCAAGAGCAACAACGTAATTTATAAAATCCGAATGTTTTTTTACCATTTGGATATTATAGCAAAAGATTTGACTGTTTCATAAAAGGGGGAACGCGGGATTAAGCGCTGCACAAAATGGAATTTATATTCATAATATTGACTTTATAACTCTGTATTTCCGGATTAATAACTTTTTGGCAGTCGTATATGCCCGTTAAATATCCTTTAAGCTGGGCAAGCATTATTTTTTGTCTTTCATATCCGGCATAGTCATAATTAATTTTTAATTTATTTATATACCGCAGCAAAGTTTTATAATTTTCAGTTCCGATATTAGCATCCGATAAAATTTTCTCTGCATAATTAAAAAGCCGTTCACCGCTTATTCCGTTAATTTCGGATATATCTATTGTTCCTATAATTCCGTTTGCAGTATCTCTTGAAAGAGATTTCTGATATTTTAACGCCGCCTTTGCGGAATTTTGGGAGTAATACTCAAACGTTTTGCTGTTCTCTTTAAACATATTATTAATTGAAAATATATTCTTTAGAACCTCGGTGCTGTCAAAAACATCGCTTATATCAGCCAAAAGAAGCGCCAGTTTATATTTACCCGACAAATTTTTTATTTTATCTTCAAATGCGCGCACATTATCGTTATGAAGATCTATTTTTATTAATTCTTCGGATAAACTGTCCGCAGTACGGCTTTGCGATAAACCGTCGGACACAATATAAGTGTTCGTATAATCCGCCTGTTCTGATTTCATATTATCAAAAATTAATGTTACGTCATCTCTTATGTTGGCGCGCAAAAACTTTACCGGCTGTTCCTGAGCGTTGACTGATAAACCTTTTATATAAAATCCGTGAAAGCCGTATAATTCTTTTAAATTCAATAATTCACTTAAAATAAATTCCTGTTTGCCGTTTCCCGCGGAAAAATCACAAGAAACAATCGTACGTATTTTTTCCGATGCAAAACGCCGGCACATATCGGAATATTGCATATACGCTATATACTGCATATATTCGTTTAATCCGTAATAAAAGCTCCATTTATCTGTATTCTGTTTTTTTAACGTTTCAATATCTTCTCCGGAAATAGCGCGTATTTGTTTATTTATCTGGGATGCGGTTAAAAATTCAAGCTCTTTGTAAAAATTTGCAGCACGGTTATTTATAAATTTAAGATATTCGCCGTATTCTTTCTCATCCGATTTTAAATAATTAAACAAATTATTCAAAACAAATATTTCATTTGTGCTCATCTCCTGCGATGAAAAGTCTGTGATATTTAACAACTCTTTCAATTTTATAAATTCACCGCGGTTTAATCTGTCTATTTCAGCGCCTATGTCAATAAGTTTGAAATTCAGCAGACTGCGTATTTTAAAAGAATCATTTTGAATCAGGACATTATTCAAAATAATTTTATCCGGAGATATATCCGACAGCAGCTTTGCATATTTTAAAGCACCGGAAAATTTCTGTAATTTCATCGACGGCAATATTCTTATATTATTTATTTTACCCGCAATACCTTCAGGACTGCCGTTTTCGTCCGCAGCCGACATCATGTTCCGGGAATATCGTGAAGGATCATTTAAAAGCAAAGGAATATCAAGTTCATCAAAAGAAAAACTATAGTTTGAAACAAGAGCCGCTAATACGGACAAATTAAATTTATCTTCTTTAATGATATTATATTCTCTGACGCTGTTTGACATATTCATCTGTTTTATTAATTCCAAAGGAACATATTCATTCTGTTTGCCCGATACATCAATGTTGATATGGCGTAACGAATTCAACTGCTGATCTTTTACAAAAGCATCCGATACCGTTTCCGGAACGGCAAATATTCCGAAACCGTCGAAAGAAACAATAGTAGCCGGATCTATTTTCTGCATAACAAAAGAAATGTCTTCCTCCATTAGAAATCCGCCTTTATTTTGTTTAAGTTCTTTGATTAAAGCAAGAACCGCTCTTCCGTTAAAAACTTTTTTTCTTATTTTATTTATATCGGACTCAGTACCGGATAAAATACTGTTAATAATTTCAATTTCACGCACCGAGCA
>JBAYZJ010000192.1:0-2770 GCA_041672565.1 Endomicrobiaceae bacterium | reverse complement strand
ATAACCATCATTATCATTATCAATCATCGCCCACATAGCAGGAGGGAAACTTGTATTTTCAAAACCTTCTGACCATGGGAATGTATCTATTATAGGTTCACCAACAAAAACGTCTACTGAAATAGAACTTGATTCACCATCATCATAAATTGCTGTTACATTATAAGTATGTGTACCAACCGGTACATCTGTATCTGTATAAGTTAATGCTGTAATTGGCGTTTCTGTCAATAAGGTTTCACCTCGATACACCTTATAACCTATAAAATCACGTGTTTCTTCTCTGGTAATTGTTCTCATACTAAACATACTGTTACTATGAGCTGATGACCATTCTACAGGTGTATTAGCAAATCTTGGTATTACTGATTCCTTAACGGCAGGATTAAGTTCTGCATCTCTTGATGAGAATGTCAATACTTCTGTTGATGCTTCTGCATATCCCTTAATAATCCAGTTGTATGTCAAAGAGGAGGCAACTCCGGTAAGTGTAGTCCAAGCATTATTGAAATACATTATGTTTCCATATCCTTCATATACAGGACCGTCGTCACAACCTGCAGGAAATCCGTCAGGAGTATCAACATTGTAGCCAATCCATAATTCTTCGTCAATAGGAATGATTATTGGAGATGATAACTCAACTATTTTTAATTGTTCGGGAGTAATCCCTGTGACAGCTTGTTCATGAACTAATGTTCCTGGATTGTATGGATTTGCAGAACCGCCTGTCCATATTTTGATAGTAAATTCAGCTGTTGCGTGATTAGGCATAAATGCTACTTGGGTAAGTTGAGCTCCGGCAATACCAAAATTGATTAATTGTTCAGGACTAAATCTTTGAGCAACAGCAAATTCTACTGCTGAATCTGTACCAATGGCATCTGAGAAGTTATCAATAACAGCATGAGTAAACCATGTATCACCACCCGGTTCATCCCAACCAAGTACAACATTATTGCCATTAACTTGTGCTTCTAAATTGCTTGGAGGAAATAATAAATCTCCACTACCGGCAGGTGTCGCTTCAACAATGTTTGAAGGAGCAGACTCTCCGACAGGTTCAGTATAAACTGCAGTTACATAATAAGAATACGTAACTCCATTTTCAACGGCTTCATCAAGATAAGTAGTTGCTGTAATAGTTTCTGTAATTGCTTCACCATCTCTATAAACTTTATACCCTGCTAAATCTCGAGAAGGAGCATCCCAATTTAAATCTACTGAACCGTCTCCTGATGTTGCAGTTAAATTTTGAGGAGCAGGAAACTCTGAAGCATCATAAGAAATTGTAACATTATCAATATGAACATAGTTATCAGCATTTGATATAGTTGATTCACCATAAAATGCCAATCTTACTGATCCGGTTATAGAAGGCAAGGCTAAACTAACAGTCTCACCGGTATTTGAAATATCATTAAATATTCTTGGAGAAGTTTGATTATCCCAAAGAGCTAAAGTATTTAATGATGACCAAGTTTCACCATTATCAGGTGAAATAATGACAGCAAAAATATCATCAATACCGGTTGTATCAGGATCTACACCACTATAAGCAGTTAATGCCATATCAAAAGTAACCGTATAAGTTCCGGTTCCTTCAGCAAGAACTAACTCTGGAGTAACCAACCAACGATTCATTGTAGTACCATATATATTAACTCTAGCACCTTGACCATTTATATGTTCTGCATCATTAGCAAAATCACCAATACTCCAATGTGAAAAACTTGACCAACTACCTTCATACTCAGTTAACTCAGGTTCTTCAGCAAGTAATCCGCTCATTCTTAACCAGAACATTGGAGGTGTAATTTCAAAATCTTGCACATAAGGGAAAGTCGTTACAGCTGAATTAACACCTTCTCCGGTAATATTAACAGTATGAACTACACGTGTTAAATCATCAGTAATTAATAATTCGGCTGTTTTTACTCCTTCACTTGTAGGAACAAATACAACTGAAACTGAAATATTATCACCTGAATCTAAAGATACAGGTAATTGATTCTCATTAGTTAATGTAAACTGATCAATATCATCACCTGATAAAACGATAGAACTAATTGAAATAAGTCCTGTGCCAATATTTGAAATAGTAAAGGCTTGAGGATTTGATTCTTCACCTAATAAAATAAGACCAAAATCTTTTTCATTAGGATTAACTGCAAAAATCGGATCTGAAGGTAAATCTTCAAATAACAATCTTGTGTTAGCATAACCTTGAACTAAAGTTCCGCTATCAGGTAATGCAGCAAGATCATAGGCATTACTATCATTTTGAACTCTAAGTGCTCTGTTTACATCAGGAGTTACAGAACCAAAGAATTTTGCTGAACTTGAGCCATAACCTTGTGTGGTTTCATTTACTGCAACAACAAGATTTTGAGTGTTATTATAAACAAATGGTGCTGTTAAAGTAATCTCTACCCAACCTTCTTCTGCAGGAATTATAACTTGACCATTAAATACTTCTATAAGATCCTCTTGAGGTATCCAAAGACTATCAGCAGCAAAACCGGATAAATCAGTATGACCCATATAGATTGCCCAATCAATATAATCTTCTCCTGTTTCAATACCATTCCAATAATAATATATTTTTGTTATTTGATTATCAGGTCTATTAAGCTCTTCTTGCAAATATATTGTCTGAGAATAATTATATCCATAAAATGGATTAATTGGTAAATTTAAATTAGTGATTTCACCATCACCAATTTGAACAATTCCTTCCGCAATTGGAGGCAAAACAAATGCTGTAACA
>JBAYZJ010000191.1:0-2786 GCA_041672565.1 Endomicrobiaceae bacterium | reverse complement strand
TGTTATTGCCGGGCATATTTCATCCGATAATTTGGGAATGAATTTAATGCTTGACGCTTTGGAAAAAAAATACGGGCAAATTGATTTTATAGAATGTTCGGGATTCAGAAGGTTTAGAAGATAATATAATGTCTATTTCTGATCAGGTTATAGAGCAGATAAGGACGGCGTCGGACATAATTTCCGTAGTCAGAGATTATGTCCCCGATTTAAAAAAAGCAGGCAGAAATTGGAAATGCTGTTGTCCTTTTCACAATGAAAAAACACCGTCGTTTGTTGTCAGCCCGGAAAAAGGAATATTCAGATGTTTCGGGTGCAATGTCGCCGGCGATGTATTTAAGTTTGTTATGCTGATTGAAAATATTTCTTGGATTGAGGCCGTAAAAAAGCTTGCTCAAAAAAACGGAATAACAATTGCCGAAACTTTTAATGAAAAAATTTCTGTTTCTGAAAAAACAAAGTTATTTGAAATACTTGAAAATACTTCAAAATTTTATCACAGGTGTTTTATTGAAAGCAATTCTGCTTCACATGCCAGAGCTTATGCCAAGCAGAGAGGAATAACGTCTGAAAGCGTTAAGAAATTTCTTATAGGATATGCTCCTAAAGGGAAAATACTTGAATCTGCACGAAAAAAAGGCTATGCTTACGAAGTACTTGCAAAAGCAGGACTTGTAACAAAAAATGATTCGGGAACAGTGTTTGAATATATGTCAGACAGGCTGGTTTTCCCGATATTTGATGTTCAGGGAAGAATTGTAGCATTTGGAGGAAGGACTTTATCCGACAGCAAAGTTAAATATTTAAATACGCCTGAAACAATTGTTTATTCAAAGTCGTCTAATTTATACGGTTTGTTCCAGGCGTTGCCTGATATAAGAAAGAATAAATCCATAGTTTTGGTTGAAGGATATATGGATGTTGTTTTATCCCAGCAGTACGGCGTTTCAGGAGCGGTTGCTCCTCTTGGAACGGCTTTTACTCATCAACAGGCAAAACTTATAGGAAGATATTCAGATAATACTGTATTGCTTTTTGATTCGGATGATGCCGGAAGAAATGCTACCGGCAGAGCATTGGAAATTTGTGCGGAAAATGATATAGCTGTCAAAACATCTTCTTTACCGGAGGGTGTTGATCCTGACGAATATTTGTTGGCAAACGGGAAAGAGAGTTTTTATAAACTGATTGATAAAAACTCAAAAACGGCTATAAAGTTTATGATTGAAAGGGAAAGGGGAAAAATTGATATTAAAACTGCTCAGGGAAAAGCGGCGGCGGTATCGGTTCTCTTGGATTTTGCGGCAAAGAATAAAAATGCCATTATACAAAGGGATTATATAAAAAACATTTCTGATGCTTTTAACTTGGACGAAGAAATTGTTTGGCGTGAATTTAAAAGAAAAACTTTTGTCGGTGTTAATGTTGTGCAGGAACAATTATTTAATAAGGCTGGAAGCGGCAAAACAAAGTTTTCTTTGGAAGAGCAGCTTATCAGATTCCTTTTAGATGCAAAAAACAGACAATATCTTTTTAGAATAAAAAAAGATTTTTTTACATTAAGTAATTGTACGGAAATATATAATATTCTTTCGGAGAAAAAAGATATTACAATTGCGGGAATATTGTCTCAATTGGATTCAAAAAAAGCCGAATGGTTTTCTAAACTGGCTATGGAAGGAATTTCAGACGGTCAATCGTCCGAAGAATATTTTACGGTATTATGTAATGATATAGAAATTTTCAGATTAAGTAAAAAAAGAAGCGCTCTTGAAAAAGAAGTTCTTCTTATGATGGACGGCAAGATTGCGGCTGATCCTGCCAAAATTAAAGAATACGGTCTGTTGACAGCACAAATAAAGGGGTCGGGGAAGAAATAAATGGCAAAAAAAGAATTATTTAAAGATTTAATCTTAGTCGGTAAAAAGCAGGGATACATTACTTATGATGAGATAAATAAAAAAATTGCTGAAAAAGACATGACGTCTGACAAAATCGATGCTCTTTTTGTGCAGTTTGCGGAACTTGGAATTAAGGTTGTTGATAAAAACGCTTCAAAGAAAATTAAAAATACTGCGGAAACATCAGATATTGTAGTTAAAAATCATGAAGATGACGAAATTAATCCGGTAAGAATGTATCTTACTGAAATGGCAAAAGTTCCTCTTCTTGAAAGAAACGTTGAAGTAGAACTTGCAAAAAATGTCAAAGAAAACGAGAAGAAATTAACTTATATCGTATTGGAATCGCCTTTAATAATTAAAGAAATTAAAAGTTGGGATACTCTTATAGAACAGGAAGAAATGACTCCTAAGGAATTAATGCCTAGAGGAAGAAAATCTTCAACGCAGCTTAAAAATATGAGGATTAAAGTTAAGCAGACTGTTCAAAAAATAGGACATTTGGAAAAGAATATTGAAAAATCAGAACATAAATTAAAAGAAAAAGGTTTATCTGAAAATGCAAAAGAAAAACTTACGAAAAAAATACAGACTATAAGAGCTGAAATTATTTCTTTGATTATAGGATTGAATCTTAACCAGGATAAAATAAAAAGGCTCATTAATAAAATTAAGACGACTGCAAACAAGCTTAATGAGATAACGCTTGAGCTTGATAAAATAGAAAGAAAATATAAAATGCCCGTAACAAAAATACAGCATTTATATAGACAATTTTCCACTGGCAAAATTACTCCGGCGGTTTTTAAAAAAATGTCTGGAGGTTTTATTGCGGCAAATATGGCGGAAAGTATCGAATATATACAGACTTTGCTTTCAAAGCAG
>JBAYZJ010000190.1:0-2802 GCA_041672565.1 Endomicrobiaceae bacterium | reverse complement strand
TAACGTCTGATTTTGAAGCTTTAAACATATCATCCAAGTAATCATTATGTTCTTTAATATTTTTGTAATATTCATTACGAACTTCTGCCGATGAAAAATCAACATCCAAAAGAAGCCCCGTTTCGGCATCTTCAAGCGTAAAAATTCCTTTTGACGGAATTTTTTGCTCTTTAGGATCTGAAATTTTAACACATACCAAATCATGTTTTTTAGATGTTACTTTTAGCAATTTGTCAAAATTGTTATCCTGAAAATCAGATATAAGAAAAACTAAAGCCTTTCTTTTATACAATTTATTTAAATATATTAAGGCATTTTCTATGTTTGTCTGTTTATTATTCGGCTTATAGCTTAAAATAATATCTATAAGTTTTAATATATGTTTCTTGTTTTTTTTGGGCTTGATATATTTCTCTACAATATCAGTAAAAGCCAAAAGACCGGCCCGGTCATTGTTCTTTAATGCTGAAAAAGCAAGAACCGAAGTTAATTCGGCTATCAATTCATTTTTTGTGATATTTTTACTTCCGAAATGGCCTGAAGCGCTTAAATCGGTAAGAAACATGACAGTCTGCTCTCTTTCTTCGTCATATTTTTTAATATACGCTTTATCTCTTCTTGCCGTAACACTCCAGGAAATTCTTCTTATATCGTCTCCGGGTGCATATTCTCTTACTTCGCTGAATTCAAGCCCCTGCCCTTTAAAAACACTGTGATATTTCCCGGAAAAAACATCATCAACAAGTTTCTTTGATCTTAATTCTATTTTTTTTATCTTTGATAAAATTTCTGAATTTAACAATTATAATCTCCAAAACACAAAATTATAATATTTTTACTCGATTTTACGGTACTTCCACACCGTCAAAAATTTGTTTTATTATATCATCGCTTGTTAGTTCCTGAGCATCTGCATCATAAGTAGTGAGTATTCTGTGTCTTAAAATATCCGGACCTATGTCCTTTATATCCTCAGGAGTTACAAATCCGCGGCCGTTTAAGAAAGCGAGCGCTTTCCCGGCTAAATTAAGATTAATCGTAGCTCTCGGCGAAGCTCCGAAAGCTATAAGATTTTTTAATTCTTTGAGATTATATTTTTCAGGTTTTCTTGTGGCAAAAACGATATCAACTATATAATTCTTTACTTTATCATCAACATAAATATCATCAACCGCTTTTTTAGCTTCTTCCAAATCTTCAAGAGTTAAAACAGAATTTATTTCTATTTTCTTTCTTGTAGAATATCTGTCTAAAATAGCTCTTTCTTCCTGCTCATTGGGATAATCAAGCTTTAGTTTTAACATAAATCTGTCAACCTGAGCTTCGGCTAAAGGATATGTTCCTTCCTGTTCTATCGGATTTTGCGTTGCCAATACTAAAAAAGGTTCCGGAAGAGGATATGAAATATCTCCTATTGTCACCTGTCTTTCCTGCATTGCTTCTAAAAAAGCACTTTGAACCTTAGCCGGTGCTCTGTTTATTTCATCGGCAAGAATAAAATTTGAAAAAACAGGTCCTTTTTTTACATTAAAATTACACTGTTTTGCATCATAAATTAATGTTCCTGTTAAATCCGAAGGCAATAAATCCGGCGTAAACTGTATTCTCTTAAAATCTCCCGAAACAGCTTTTGCCAAAGTATTTACCGCAAGCGTTTTTGCAAGTCCCGGAACGCCTTCAAGCAATATATGTCCGTCTGATAAAAGCCCAACCAACATCCTTTCAATAATATAATTTTGCCCGACTATTACTTTTGAAACCTCGCTTAGTAAACCTTTAATTGACAAAGATTGCTGCTTAACTTTTTCATTTAAACTTTTAATATCAACAGTTTCTGCCATAGTCTTGCTCCTTTAACAAAAAATCATTTTGGCACTCACTAACATATAGTGCCAATTGTATAATTTTATTACTCAAAAATCAACACTTATTTCTTTTTTCAGTTTTTTTTATTTCTTTCCAAAGTTTAACCACATCTTCTTCAGTTTCTGCTTTTGATTTGCCAAAAACATGGGGATGCCTTCTTACAAGTTTTTTATTCAAGCTACTTATTACATCATATATATCAAACAACTTATTCTCCTTTGCTATTTGCGAATGAAAAACAACCTGAAGCAAAACGTCTCCCAGTTCCTCTTTCATATTCTCCGCATCTTTTTTTAAAACAGCTTTTTCTAATTCTTTTGCTTCTTCAAACAAATATTTCATAAGAGTTTCATGAGTTTGCTTCTTATCCCACACACATCCTTTTTTACCTCTTAATTTTTTAAAAATATCAACCAATTCAAGAAATGATGATTCTTTGCTTTGTTTTTTCATTTTATATTCCCTGTTTGACATTACACTGTACAAATGATATATTTTTTTGGTTACAATTTTAATAAATCGCCGAGGTGGTGGAATGGCAGACACGCAGGTCTCAGAAGCCTGTCCTTGCAAAGGGGTGCGAGTTCAAATCTCG
The DNA here is from genome assembly GCA_041672565.1 of Endomicrobiaceae bacterium. Lineage (GTDB taxonomy): Bacteria > Elusimicrobiota > Endomicrobiia > Endomicrobiales > Endomicrobiaceae > Praeruminimicrobium. Next base: position 341 of record JBAYZJ010000190.1, on the reverse strand, counting down.
TCCTCGGCATATATTATAAATTGTACAAAAAGCATTTTTACCGCTATTTCTGTGAAAATATTGACGAGAGTCCTTTCCACCACGGTAATCTCTTAGATTCCAAAACTTTTAAAATTCTTCCGTTTGCAACTTTAGAACAACCGGTTATCAAATTTGCATATTCAACGTATATATCATAATGGTCATCCTGTTTTTTTATCTTATGTACAGGTACCGCAAAAGGTATCATTTCATTATCTTTAATAGCCCCTATAAGATGTCCCAAATAATGAGAGATATCTCTGCTGTCAATAATCCTGGCAAGAACCATGTCTCCCGGAGCGATATTCTCAACTTTTTTA
>JBAYZJ010000189.1:0-2814 GCA_041672565.1 Endomicrobiaceae bacterium | reverse complement strand
TTTTTTGTAAACGCAGAAGCCGCAACAAAAAAAGTTATTGAAAAAGACGCACAAGGCAATCCGATTAAGACGACAATCACGGAAACAGACCAGTATGGAAATGAAACTACGACTATTATCAATCATCAGGAAGAAGTAAAGCCTCAAACGCAGTAGCAAGTAATAAGTCCTGCCGTTTCCGACGGTGCACAGCAACAACAACAGTTATCAACAAATACAAATGTTCGGCAACAAACCGTTGTAAATCCGGCGCAGCAGCAAGGAAATGTATCGGCAACACCTAAAGCTGCTGCTGTTATTACTAAAAAAGGATTAAAACCAGGCAGTAATTTGTTATATGGAAGATTAGGGTTATCAATACCTACAAACAAACGTGACGGCCAAATCAAGATATCAGGCTATGAACCATTAGATTACAGTTGGGGTGTAATAGGTATTGAACTTGGTGCAACATATTTGCATTACATATCTAATTACTTCGCTTTAGGAGCTGAGTTAGGTCTTGATGCTTTCTTAGGAAAAACAGATAAAAGCACAAATATAGAAGTTACACAATCAACTGCTTTTGTCAATTTCTTATTGTTGGCTCATATATATCTGAACAATATAGAAGAAGAGTCTAGATTTTATATACCTATAGGTATAGGTATAGGCTCAGCCAGCTATACTTTAAGCGTAGATTATGCCGGTTATAACAGCAATGACAGTGCTTCAGGAAGCGGAACATGTTATGTTATAGGTTTAGGCGGAAACTGGAGAAATGAAGGCGGAAACATTTCTGGCGTAGAGTTAAGATACACTAATTCTGCTATTGACGGAAGTGACGCAGATTCAATAAAAGATCAAGAAATAGGCATTTTCAGCATTCTATTCTACTATGGTTTTGATTTCTAAAGACAGTTAAGTTAACATTAACTTCAAGCCGGCTTTTGTATATAAAGCCGGCTTTTTTTATGCCCCAATTATGGAAATAAAAAGTACTACAACAAAAAACACATACGTCTGTACTTCGAATATGCTTAGCAAAAAAATACCTTTCTAATAATCCACATATTCGTATTATATTAAAAAAATCCTTTATAGATATCCATTAATTGCTTATTTTTACACATATTCTAATGCTTTAAACTTTCTTTGGATACTTTTGTATATAAAAGACTTAATATCATTGAAAGCATAAAAAACTGCCTTAATATCTTTTTGAAATAACCTTAATATTTTTTGAATTTAATCATTTAATCACAAATTAATCTTAATATTTTACAATAGAATCATATATTTTTTTATTTTTTATCAATTATAAAAAACCGCATGTGAGTGCTATTGTATAACTTTTAAAACAAAATACAAAATGCAAACATTTTTATATTGATAACCATAGAAAATATTAAATAATTTAACATTTAACTTTAATGTTAACCGATTGTTAAGTTATATATATAACTTAACATAATATATCTTATCGGAACTTAATAAAATAAGAAAATTGCCGTATTTTTTATGTTTTTTCTATTTTTTATTTTTTCATTTTTTCAAAAATTTAAAATTCATAAAAATTAAGCCTTTAATATTTTTTTGCACATTTTTTAAATTTAAATTTTCTTTAAAAAAATAATTAGATAAAAAATTTAAACAAAAAAATTTTAAAGAAAACCGGCTAAGCAAATAAATAATTTTTTGATTTATATTTTATAAACTTGAAATAAAAATAGAACTAATTAAAAATTAAAATTTAGGAATTTTACCCCTTGAATAAAATAAAAACAAGCAATTTAACATGATTTTGTTTTGTTTTATATAAAAAACCATGAAAGGATACAAAACAGGCAAAAAAAGATGATTTAAACCAATAAAAGCCATGAAGATGTATTTTTTGCTTTTAAAAGAAAAGTTTTTTCTTATTCCACAAAAAAAATAATGGTAAACCCATTTAAATGAATTTACCATTATAAACTATTTTTAATTTTTTATTAAATTTGTTCGTATAAACTTACCATTTCTATAGCTGTAAGAGCAGCGTCAGACCCTTTATTTCCTGCTTTTGTTCCTGCTCTTTCTATTGCCTGTTCTATACTGTCGGTAGTTAAAACACCGAATATTACAGGTATTTTACTTGATAATCCGACCACAGCAACGCCTTTTGAAACCTCTGAAGATACATAATCAAAATGAGGAGTAGAGCCTCTTATAACGCAACCTGCACAAATAATCGCATCATATTTTGATGAATCAGCCAATTTTTTTGCTACTGATGATATTTCAAAAGCTCCCGGAACCCAAACAACGCAGATATCTTCCTCTCTTGCCCCATGCCTTGTCAGCATATCTACTGCGCCCGAAACAAGTTTATTTGTTATAAACTCATTGAATCTTGAAACAACAATACCAAACTTCTTTCCGGATGAATTCAACTGACCGTTAATTATTTTCATTTTTTACTCCTTATATAGATTTTAAACTTTTTCTAATTTATGACCCATTTTATCTTTTTTAGTTTTTAAATACCTTTTGTTTATTGAATTCGGCGGGACTTCAATCTGCACTCTTTTGTTTACTTTCAATCCGTATCCCTGTAATCCGACTATTTTTCTCGGGTTATTTGTCATAAGTCTTATACTTGATATTCCCAGCTCACATAAAATCTGGGCTCCTATTCCGTAATCTCTTAAATCCGGAGCAAAACCGAGAGCAACATTTGCTTCAACAGTATCCAAACCTTCTTCCTGGAGTTTATATGCCCTCAATTTATTCAATAAACCGATACCTCTTCCTTCCTGATGCATATACAAAACAACGCCTGTTCCTTCTCTTTCT
>JBAYZJ010000188.1:0-2815 GCA_041672565.1 Endomicrobiaceae bacterium | reverse complement strand
GCCAATGGGGTTAGTGAAGAGGAAATACACCGAGTCAAAGAAGAGGCTAAGTCTAAGATAACCGAGCAAGAACTCCAACACCAACTATCTATTAATCAGCAAGTAGCAACCGGCTTATCGGGTATATTTGCTAATCTTACCAAGGCAGTGACCGGTGAGTCCGAAAAAAGTTTTAAAATACGCAAGGCATTGTCCATAGTACAAGCTACAATAGATACTTTTGCAGGTGCTAACGCTGCGTTTAAGGCAATGGCCACTATCCCTATTGTGGGACCGGGATTAGCAACAGCAGCGGCTGCTGCCGCAATCGTGGCAGGTATGGCAAACGTTAAGAAAATATCTGCACAGCAATATAAGCCTCCAAAAGCTGAGACAGGTGGTTTTTTAACCGGAAATTCTCATGCTCAGGGCGGTATAATAATTGAGGCGGAGGGGGGTGAGTATATCACTCGGAAGAGTCGTGTTGCGGAGCTTGGAGCAGGCTTGTTTTCTTTTATCAATAACGCACCTATTGATGCGGTACGGCGTGCCTTAGCAGGGCTTACCTTTCCTAAGGTAAGTGTGCCAACCGTTCCGCAAGTAGCTTATGCTACAGGTGGTCAGATTACCGGAGGTTTACAGATTTTAGAGCTAATATCGGAGGTGAAGCTTTTACGACGAGATTTACAAGAGAAAGATATGAGTGTCAATGTGGAGCTTAGTGCAAATGAAGTCATAAGACAGGCTGATAATGTGTTAATCAATGAATCTAATATGAAGGGTGCTTTGGAACGTGGCGGGATCTATGTATAAACTAATAATAGAACTCAATGATAACCAACATCAGATTGATCAAAACGGTGGGTTGTTGAACGTTAAGTTATCCACACAAAAACTATCAATTACTAATCATTTTCTTATGGAACCGCTTCGGCTTAATATTTCATTAATAGCAGATGAATGGTTAATTGAAAATCTTATAGATTGTGAGACCACGGTTTATGCAAAAGTTAAACTGTATAATGATGCCAACTTGCTATATACCGGATATATAAAGAATGACGGGATAAGCCTCTCTTACCCCGATAGTAAATTAGATATAATTGCCTATTCAAACCTACAGTTAATTAACGAGTTTGGTAATTTGCAACTTAAAGACTATGTTTCCAATATTATGAATGTATCACTATCAGACGTAAGCAATATATTGTCTGAATATATTTTTAACAAAACAGGTATAGGATTTAGTTTTATAGGAAACTATCAGCCCTTGTCTTTGATTGAAGACATTGATCTCAATATTGCATATACGGTAAAACCACCACCAAATCATCCAGGTGCCGACAATGGAAATACTGAAACATATTTTAAAAAAAGGGGATTTAAAACTTCCGGGAATGAAACTATCTACGACTCTTGTGTCTATGAGCTTATGTTTTTTTCTCCAACAAATACTGATACACCTTCAATTTATACTGCTAAGTCCAGGGTAATCAGGAGAAGATTTTATAATAAAATTTGTGAAATTGTAGAAGATTATAGCCGTTCACAAACAACATCTACTTACAGCGAAGCAAAGGCTGTGTTGGATGAATATATAGCAACAGATATGGCAGAATTACAGCCCGGGAGCGGAAGCTCAATAGGGAATTATTCTGTGATGAATGGAGAGGAGTTTCCGGCTGTGATTCTGTTCATGTTCATCCATTATAGCGGCAACGTAATACCGGTTACAATATCATTAAATCAAGATGCGACAGCATTAGACGCAATCAAGATATTTTGCGTGTTATTCAATGTGTCAATTTTATCAAACGAGAACGGAGATCTTGAAATTGCTAACAACTATTTTTCGGGTGGCATATCACACGGAAACGTAACCAATAAGTGTATTTCTTTTAAGTTAAACAAGGGAAATAAGACAATTCCCGAATTTGACGGACTTAATAAATTGATTGGTGATACAACTCTTCTTAAGCGTATTTTGGTTGATTATTATATCGAATATATTAAAAGCAGTGTGTATGCTGAATTTGAAATTATAGCCGATACAGAAATTAATATATTTGATACTGTTGAAATAAACGGAAGAACTTATAGAGTTGTAGAGTTGCAGCGTTTTTTAAATTCCGAAATATGTAAAATTAAAGGGATAAGGGTATTATGATTAAGTTAATAACAGTAATAGATGGGGTTGTTGCGTTTAAAGAATATTTGGGTGTGGTAAATTATTCACCCCAATTAAAATATCAAATAAATGAGAGGTCACCGTTTGACGTTACTACCTATATTCGCAAAAAACCTTATCATGAAGATATTATAGATATAACGGTACTGCTTTCTTCATCTGAATATTCTGAGCTGAGTGATTTATTGAACAGTTTCGGGAGTTTTTATCTTGAATTTGAGTGTAATGGAGTAATAAAACAGTTTCCCGTAGAGGTAGAAAATTTACCAAAAATGAGCGATTGGCAAAGATTTGGAAGCGAAGAGGTTAAGATAAGGTTTGTGTCTCTATATAAGACTTATCAACCAATTGATTTCGATAACTATGACCCAACAGACCCAACAGATCCAACAGACCCAACAGATCCAACAGATCCGGATACGGGTCAGGGATACGGGTCTAAATATGGAGCTTTTTATGGTAATTCGTGATAAAAAAGGAGAATAAATGTCATCATCAACAACTAATTACAATCTGTATAAACCGGATCCCAATCAGGCTAATGTAGCCGGTAACCTTAACAATAATTTAGACACTATTGATAGTTTGATTAAACAACTTAATGATACCAAGGCAAGCCTTACAGCCCTTAATGGTAAAGCCGATGCT
>JBAYZJ010000187.1:0-2835 GCA_041672565.1 Endomicrobiaceae bacterium | reverse complement strand
ATAAGAAAAATATTTTCAAAACATTCCGGAAGTATGGGAGAAACAGGCTGTGTAGGATGGATGTTTTCAAGAAAAGGTTTTATTTCCATAGACAAAACTGTAAGTGACGAAGATACGGTAATGACTCTTGCTCTTGAAAGCGGCGCTGACGATTTTATAGCCGAAGAAGACAGTTATGAAATTTATACAAAAGTAGAAGATTTTGAAAGCGTTAAAAATGCGCTTTCGGCAAAAAATATTCAAATTGCGGAATCTGAAATATCTATGATACCTCAGACGTATGTAAAAATCCAGGGTGATGATGCCGAACATATGTTAAAGTTAATAGATGAATTAGAAGAACATGATGATGTTAAAAATGTTTTTTCAAATTTTGATATTTCTAAAGAAGATATGGAAAAGTTTGGAGCATAATGATAGTTTTAGGCATAGATCCCGGTTTATCAATGGCAGGATGGGGAGTTGTTTCTAAAGGACAAAAAGACAGAATTTCACTTTTGGAGTACGGATGTATTAAAACTTATCCCACCGTATGTTTGGCAGAAAGATTGAAGACTCTGTATACTGAAATTCAGACGATTATCTATAAGTATAAACCTGAAGTTGTCGCTGTGGAAGAAATATTTTTTTTAAAAGGCTCAAAAGTTATAGCAACGGTCGGACAGGCGAGAGGCGCTTTGATATCGGCTGTTGCTATGAATGATATACCTGTTTTTGAATACAATCCGAGAAGCGTTAAAATAGCTTTGACAGGTTATGGTTCCGCCGATAAACATCAAATGCAGCATATGGTAAAATCTATTTTAGGGTTAAAAGAAATTCCTAAACCTGATGATTCAGCAGATGCTCTTGCCATGGCAATTTGCCATTTGAATACAAATCGTTATTGATTTATAATACAAAAAAAATTAAAAAATAATTTCTTTCGGCAGTTCTTTTTTGATATAATACAACGCATTATGGGTAATATAAAAGAACATTTTGAAAACGAAGCAAAAAAATTTGACGAATTAATCGTTAAACTTATTCCGTATTATGACGAAATGTTAAATGCTTTGATAAATTCTGTAAATTTTGAGAAAAGAAAGAACGTTAAAATATTGGATTTAGGATGCGGAACCGGAAATGTTTCTTTGAAAATTCTTAACGGATTTCCAAAGGCTGAAATTTTATGCGTAGATTTGTCTCAAAACATGATTGATATTGCAAAAAATAAATTATCAAAGTATAAAAATATAAGTTTTGCCGTTGGAAATATCGCTGATTTTGAATTTAAAAATACTTATGACGTCATTTTATCGTCTTTGGCGGTTCATCATTTAAAAACAGATGAAGATAAAGCAAAGTTTTATAAAATGATTTTTGGAATACTTAATAAAAACGGAATTTTTGCAAATGCAGATGAAATTTTGGGAGAAAACAAATATTTGCAAAATGTTAATATGAAGCTTTGGACTGAATATATGAAGAAAAATTTTTCTGAACGTGAAGTATCGGAAAAATGGCTGAAAGCATATGAGTCGGAAGACAGACCGTCAAAACTGATAAAACAACTTGAATGGATGAAAAATGCCGGATTTAAAGATGTTGATATAATATGGAAATATTATAATTTTGCTGTTTTCTCGGGAATAAAGGAATAAAACATTTATGGAATTTATCTTATTTTTTAAACTGGTTTTTCTAGGTATTATAGAAGGTTTGACTGAATTCTTGCCTGTATCATCTACGGGACATTTAATAATTTTCGCCGATATCATAGATTTTAATTCGGAAATTGCGACGTTGTTTGAAATAGTTATACAGCTTGGCGCTATACTGGCGGTTGTGTGGCTTTACAGACGGAAGATATTAAATTTATTGGCCAGCATATTTTCCGAGAAAAAATCTTTCAACTTCGCTTTAAATCTTCTTATTGCTTTTGTACCTGCTGCTGTTGTCGGATTCTTTTTCCATGACATAATAAAAAGTTATTTATTTAATCCTCTGACAGTTGCTGTGGCTTTGGTTGTCGGAGGTTTTATAATTTTATATATTGAAAATAAAAATATTGAAGAAAAAACAAAAGAAGCGTTGGATATTAATAAAAAATCAGCTTTAATAGTCGGATTGTCTCAAATATTGTCTCTTATTCCGGGAGTTTCAAGAGCCGGAGCTACCATAATGGGCGGTGTTTGTTCGGGATTATCAAGAAAAGCCGCAGCTGAATTTTCTTTTTTTCTTGCTATTCCTATAATGTTTGCCGCTTCTTTATATGATTTATACAAAAATGCTCCTTTGTTAAATTTAAATTCATTATTAATAATAGCCGTGGGTTTTATAAGCGCTTTCATTTCGGCGATAATAGTAATTAAATGGTTTATTAAATTTATATCGTCTAATAATTTTAAGATTTTCGGATGGTATAGAATTGTTTTTGGAATAGCATTAATAATATTTTATTATTTTATAAAAGGCTGATGTCATTATGAAGAAATTTTTCGGATATTCAAAACGTCTTTATGATTGGACGATAAATTGGGCAAAAACAAAATATGCCGAATACGCCTTATTTTTTATATCTTTTGCCGAAAGTTCATTTTTCCCTGTTCCGCCTGATGTTTTGCTTATTCCTATGGTTATAGCAAACAGAAAAAAATGGTTTAAAACAGCACTTATTTGCTCAGCAGGCTCAATTCTAGGGGCATTGCTTGGGTATTTTATCGGTTATGAACTATTTGAGCTCATAGGAACAAAAATAGTTAAAATATACGATTTACAGGCTGTTATAACAATGCTCAGCCAAAAATATTCTGAGCATGCTTTTATAACAATATTTACTGCAGCTTTTACTCC
>JBAYZJ010000186.1:0-2841 GCA_041672565.1 Endomicrobiaceae bacterium | reverse complement strand
ATTATGTTTTCTGTTCCTGGACATAACTTATTATGAAAATCTTTATATTTTTTGTCCTGCATGCTTAATAATTCTTTTCTGATTATTGCTTCATTCATTGTTTTTTGACTCCATATTCAATAAAAAACGTTTTATTGTTAACCCTGCCGAGAAACCGCCTAAATTCCCGTCAGAACGTATTACTCTGTGGCACGGTATAAATACAGGTATAGGATTTTTTCCGCATATCATTCCGACGGCTCTTGAATATGTCGGTTTATTAATCGCTTTTGCCGTTTCATAATAACTTAAAGTCTTTCCGTAAGGTATTTTTTGCAGTTGTCTTAAAACTATTTTTGATATTTGGCTTGCTTGCGGATTTAAAGGTAAATTAAAATTTTTTAAATCACCGTTAAAATATTTCATTAACTGTACTTTTGCATTTTTTAGCACGGGAGTTTCTTTTATAATAAAATCGTTTAAGTTTTTAGGTTTAAAAAAATAGAAATTAGTTATTTGATTGTCTTCTTCGGCGATAAATATTTCGCCTACCGGGGTTTTATAATTATATATGTTTTTCATACTTTAATAGTATCACTTTTATTATTGCCGAAGCAATAAAATATTGATTTTAATACATTTGTATAGTATAATAAAAAAATGACACACTATCAAGAAATAACTTGTAAAACTGCTTGTAATAAAATTACTGGATTTTTGCCTTATTGCTGGGACTTGAACGTTTACAGAGGGTGCGGACACCGCTGTACATATTGTTTCGCTTTATATTCCCATAAATATATAAATTCATCTAATTTTTTTGATGATATTTTTGTGAAAACAAATGTTGCGGAAAAATTAGAAAAACAATTGAGCGGAAGGAACTGGAAAAGAGATGTAATTAATTTAGGAGGGGTAACAGACAGTTACCAGCCTGCTGAAGAAAAATATAAACTAATGCCTGATATATTAAAACTGCTTATAAAATATAAAAATCCTGTTACGATTTCTACAAAATCAAAATTGATACTCAGAGATTATAATTTGATAGATGAATTATCAAGAGTAGCATCTGTAAGTATTGCCTGTACAATTACGACGGTTAACGAACATGTCAGAGAATTGATAGAACCTAATGCTTCTTCTTCATCGGAAAGGTTTGAAGTATTAAAAGAATTCGGTAAAACAAATGCATCTGTCGGTTTGCACAGTATGCCTGTAATCCCTTATTTGACTGATGATTATGCAAATATGAGGGCTTTATTTGAAAAAGCGCAGGAATGCGGCGTGAATTATATAATTACTGATATTCTTAATTTGAGGGGACAAACCAGAATTGTTTTTTTTGAGTTTGTAAAAAATAAAATTCCTCATCTGTATAATAAAATATCATTTCTTTATAAAAGTGCTTATGTAAACAGGGAATATAAGAATCATTTTAAACAGATGATTACAAAACTGAGGATGCAATACCGTCTAAAAAATAAAAAAAAGATTTTTGCTCTGCAAAAAGAACCGAAGCAATTGTCTCTTTTCTAATTAAATAATGTCCTCATAAGAGTTTAGAAATTATAAGTTTTAGTTTTCTATATAAATCAACTCTTTCTTGAAATCAATAAAAATTTTATATTCGGATAAAAAAGCATATCCTAAAAAGCCGTCTACATCAGGTTTTGCAAAATCAAATAAATAAAAATTCATAGGAAATATGTTTTTTTTATTTATTATTATATTATCAGAATATGTTTTTTCGTTATCAGTTTGTTTTATTGAAACCAAAGCAGTTGATTTCAATAAGTCAAACGCTTTCCCTTTTTCATTTACCGCAACGGCTCCGCTGTCGAGGCAGAATCTAAAATTCTTTTTTTGTTTTTCTGAAAATCCTTCTATAATAATACCGATATCTTCATGTTTAAATGGTATTTTTAACCATTTATTCAAATCTACGAATGAGGGCAAAGATATATTACTGTATAATATTATTCTGGATTCTTTATAGTCAATAAGGATGTTAAATTTATCAAAAAGTTTATTACCGATAATCCCTTCAGAACCGTCGTCTGTTTTTCTCAATTCTTCAAAAACGGTAATATTATTAAACGATAAGTTTCCTATTTTTATTTCTGATACTTGCGCCGAATGCGATTTATATAATTGTCCGTTAACGTCAAGATTTTTTTTAATTTCTTTTGAAGTTTTAATTTCTGTTTTTGCCAAAGCTTCAGGAGTTAGTGCAATAAAAACGTTATCGGCTCCCGTATCAAGAGCCAAATGCAGGACTTGACCGTTAACAGTAACATTAACGATAGGCATGCCTTTCATTTTACCGTTCAATTCAATAGGAATAATAACAGACTGCCTTTCGATTTCAGAATTTTTTATATCAGCAAAAGAAGAACAGGTTAGGAAAATACATACTATAAGCAAATAAAAGCTTTTTACATAAATTTTTGATCTCATAAGATTGAGATGATTATACAGTAAAAAAAATATTATTACAAAGAGATATGCAATGACAAAAGAATATAAAAAATGCTATACTGCAAAGGGTTTAAAATAATCCTAAATTTTTTTAAGAGGATTTTTATGAAACAAAAATGCAAATTTATTTTTACATGTTTATTTATGTTTTTATTTTGTCCGTTTATTTTTGCTCAGGAAAATTTAGCTTCAGAGACAAAAACTACAGATGTTGAAATGTTTAATTTAGAAATGCCGTCAGTTGTTACTTCTTCCTATTCTGAGACAGCAGAGAAATCAAAGATTAAAAATACTGATGTAAGAATCAATTTCGGCGGTCAGGTAAGCTATAATGAGATTACAGGGCCTGGAAAAGCAAGTTCTTCATTATCGGAAGGCGTA
>JBAYZJ010000185.1:0-2848 GCA_041672565.1 Endomicrobiaceae bacterium | reverse complement strand
AGTAGTTTTGACTTAATCAAATCTTGCATTAGATCGGAAGTCCATCTTACCGGAAATTGTTTTAATGCTTTACAATAACGGTAAGCGGCTCCATCATCAGTAATGAACTGAATATTTTGTTGTTGTTTTAACTTGTGTTTTACATATAGAAAAGACATAACTTCTCCTTGTTGAAGAGAAAAACCAAGCTTATTAATATTATTATAGAAATCGCAAATGTCATCCTGAGGAATATCTAAATCAGAAATAAGAATTATGTTTCCATTTTATAAATATTTGTCTATCTTTTGTTTATTTGCAAATTCATTATAGACAGAATCAATTATTTAAATAGTTTCACCATTTTTTACTAACAGGTCGAGCAATGGAGGTAATTTTGTTCTGGTTGTAAGATTGATAAGAGTTACTGTGTCTAAAACTAAAATCATACAGCTACTCTTCTATAATCTTAATAATTGGATTAAGAAGAGCTTCAGTTTCTTCAATGGAGCATAATAATATCTCTGCAATTTTTGCAAAAGAAACTACTTCTTTAATTATCCCCATAGCTAACAAAAAAATAAATCGTTGTGGAAAATCTTTATAGGAATAATGGAATAATGTTTGATTAGGAGTATGCGTTTCCGGAGCAAGTTCTTTATTTGAATAATGTACTAATTCTTTCTTGTGGAGTTTATAAAAAAGACAATTATAGGAAACATTAAAACTATCTGCTAATTGCTGTATTTTTTCTCGAGTAAATTTAGAATTCTTTTTTATTTCTATGATTTTATTTAGCAAGACATCTGAAGGGATTAAAAAGTTCTCTGCAAAAAGATTTGCTTCTTTTTCTTTTGGGTCATTACGGGACAAGATAGCTAAAGATATATTTTCAGATAAATGCATTACTACGTGTGCTATCTCGTGAACTAAAGAAAATAATTTTCTTTCTTCAGAATGATTCTTATTAATAAATATTGCAACTATTTCTTCATATTTGATAGAAACACCCGAAAAACTATCTACATTAAAAGGCATTTCAAAAACAATTATTTTCCACTTTTCAAAAAGTTGAGAGGATAAGGTTTCAAAATTAAACTTTTCGGGTAGGCAGAGTTCTTTTTTTATTTCGTTTACTAAAGATTCAGAGAAATCTTCATCAAGTTTATCTTTAGGTCCGTTATATTTGATATTTACATTTAATAATTCGCTTAAATCATATAAATGATGACAGATTTTGTTTAAATCTTTAACTAATTCAATTTCTTCTTTATGTTTTTTTATACTTCCTCTGGCAAACATTGTAAAGGAATATTCTTTATCTGTAAAAAAGAATTCTACCGGGACTTTTAAGATATTAGCAATTTTTAATATATTTTGTATGCTTAAAGTTCGTGTTCCTTTTTCATATTTTGTAATCAAGGAAGGATCACAATCTATTTGTTTTGCTAATTCTACTTTTGTGAGTTTCATCAACTCTCGGTATTTTTTTACTCTCTCTCCTATATTTTTCATTTTATCCTCCAATAACCAAACTACACAAAACGGACTATGTGTCAAGTTATTTAATCATTTTGAATAAAATTTACTGAATATGATAAAATTATGGACATTACTTGGTATGACAAACGACAAAAAAGAGCATTTCGACTCTAATAAAGGCTGTAGAATAATGTTGTTGTGCGAGCATACTTGCTTGCACTAAAAAACCTTAAGTGATAGGTATTCAATATGTTATGAAACTACAAAATAGAAGTTTGTAGAACAATAATTGGAATTATTCAACAGTCTCAGGAATTATTATCTGAAACAAAGTCCATAGTAATGTTTTTAATTGACTAAGCTTATATAATATATAGTAGGACATATTTTAAAATTATAGACATAGGATGAAAATTTATTAATTTATTTCTTATTTACTCGTAAATTTAGATGCTGTCTAATGTTAATTTTTATAAACAAAATTTCGAAGAAATTTTGTCATCCCGAACGAAGTAAAGGATCTCCTTTATTTACTTAAAATATTACAAATTAATAAAATGAGATTCTTCGCAAGCTCACAATGACAAGATTGTACAAGTTATAAAATAAAATAAAGCTATTAATTATCTTCTTTATTACTAATTTGTTTATTGTGCTTTCACATTATTTACTACTTAAACATCAGGTTTTTCTTCTGTATTTTCAGCTACAATTTCAAAACTATCTTTATAGTCTTCAGCACTTAGAACTGTATCATATAGTCCAATATCTTCATCAGAATGTTTATTGATACCGGTATAGCTTAGACTTGCATCTTCATATCTTTTAAATTTATAGACAGCATCGTTCATAAGTCCACTATTAAAAATGTTTAAGCTTACAAGTAGCTCAAAATCTTTGACTGTTAACCCGGTTACTTTTTTAAATAGTCCCGGCTCTAATTGTACAATGACATCTCTTAGGCATTTTTCTCTAAAATCGGTTAAATACATAAACACAGGGATACGGGTTGCAAATTTTATAAGTTTATCTTGTATTTTTTTTCTGAGGCTTTTGTATTCTTTTTCTTGTTCGCTTAGCTCTTGTTTTTCTTTTTTAGAAAGCTTGTTGTCATTAGCTTCTTTTTTAGCATTTTTAACAACTTCTGATTTATTTATAATTGTTTCAATATCTTGATTGATATTTCTAAATCCCTCAATTTTTTCTAATGCCTCCATTGCTTCTTCATTAGCCATTAGTCTTGCAAGGGTATTATTGTCGACATTGACGAGTAAAGCAGATTCCCATCTTCTGGCTAAAAGTGTTGCAGTTGTTCCACTCATTGCCATATCTAATATTCCTGCTGCATTTATTTGTTTCATTGAGCTTCCGTCATAAGCGAGAACAG
>JBAYZJ010000184.1:0-2856 GCA_041672565.1 Endomicrobiaceae bacterium | reverse complement strand
TATAAAGAAAGATTTATACTTCATTATAATTTTCCTGGTTTTGCCACCGGAGAGCCTAAGCCTGAAAGATCAACCAGCAGAAGGGAAATAGGACACGGAAACCTGGCAAGAAGGGGTTTAAGACCAATTCTTCCCGAAGAAAAAGATTTTCCTTACACAATAAGAATAGTATCAGATATATTGGAATCTAACGGTTCGTCTTCAATGGCTTCCGTATGCGGCGGTTCGCTTGCTTTATTTGATGCCGGAGTTCCTGTAAAATCGGCATGCGCAGGCATTGCAATGGGACTTATGAAAGAAGGCGATAATTACGTTATTTTAACAGATATTATGGGTATGGAAGACCATTTGGGAGATATGGATTTTAAAGTTGTAGGTACCAGAAAGGGCGTTACGGCTTTGCAGATGGATATAAAAATCACGGGATTGACTACCGAAATTTTAGCAAAAGCTTTGGAACAGGCAAGAGCCGGGAGAATGGAAATTCTTGATAAAATGGAAGCGGCAATATCTCAGCCGAGAGCTTCTCTTTCACAATTTGCGCCAAAAATGGTATCTTTGACAATACCGCAAAATAAAATCGGAGGGCTTATAGGTCCCGGCGGTAAAAACATAAGAAATATTCAGGAAACTACAGGCGTAAAAATAGACATAGAAGAAGACGGTACTGTTTTCATTTCCGGAGATGATTCTTCGGCTGTGGACAATGCAAGAAATATGGTTGAAGGTTTAACCGCTGAAGTTGAAGTAGGCAAAGTGTATAAAGGCAAAGTAACCAAAATTATGGCGTTCGGAGCTTTTGTAGAAGTTTTGCCGGGTAAAGAAGGTTTGGTTCATATTTCAAAACTTGCCAAACACAGAGTAGCAAAAGTCGAAGACGTTGTTTCCGAAGGTGAAGAAATAGTAGTTAAAGTTGATGAAATAGATAAACAGGGCAGAATTAATTTAAGTAAACAGATGTAACGTAAAAATAACTAAAAAAGGTGTGATATGGCTCCAAATAAAGAAATTGAAATAACGGACAAAGTAAAGTCTTTATATGAAGTTATGCAGGAAGAAAAAGTAGAAGAGCTGGAAATAAAATCTCCTGAATTTAACGTACACATTAAAAGAAAAAATAATTCAAAGCCTCAGCAGTTTAAGCCTGCAAAAATTGAAGAGTTTTCTATTCAAAAAAATAATGACGGCGGATTTATACAGGCGGCTGAGCCGTCTGTATCGGGAGATACCATAAAATCTCCCATAACAGGAGTTTTTTACAGATCTCCGTCGCCTACATCTCCTATGTTTGTAAATGAAGGCGATGTTATAGATACCGGCAAAACTTTATGTATAATTGAAGCTATGAAAGTAATGAATGAAATAAAAGCGACTGAAAAAGTAAGAATCGTAAAAATTTTGGCTGAAAACGGGAAGTCTATCAGCAGCGACCAGGATTTATTCAGTATAGAAAAATTATAAATTTAAGGGACAATATGATTAATATTATTGGAAACGTTGCAGGTCAAATATGGCATTATCTTGACTTGGTCGGAGAGTCAACGCCTATAAAAATTAAGGCTCAGTTAGGACTTTCTAATACAATGCTGTATCTTGCTTTGGGCTGGCTTTCCAGAGAGAACAAAGTCTCGATAATTCCATACGAATATACCTATAAAATATCTCTTATAAGAGACTGATTTTATAAACTGCAATCCCGTTATTTCTTTTTTTAATAGGGTGATATGGGAAATATTTTAAATTCACAAACACCAAAAGACTATAAAAAAAGCAAAAGATTTCTGATAGGATCTCTTTATCTCCTGTCTTTTTTTTTCTTGCTGTATTGTTTGATATCCGCCGAAAGCACCGGAATTGTCGGCAAAGCTTTTTCGTCTGTAATGCTTTCCGTTTTCGGGGCGGCGTCTTATATCATTCCTTTTGTTTTTTTGTGGTTTGCAATACTTCATTTTAAAATTTCGGCAGAATTAAGAATCCGTTCTAATCTGATTTTTTCGGTGTTGATATTAACATTAATATCTTCTTTTTTTTCGCTTACTAAAAATATTTTCGGCTTGGAATTGTATGCCGGCGGCGGATGGATCGGCGGTAATTTAGAAAAGATTTTTATCAAATATCTCGGATTTAATTTTTCTCTTATACTGATAGCTCTCGGGTTAATTTTTCTTGTAACAAGATTATTCAGAGTATCCCTCAGCGCCGCGGCGTCTTCTTTATGGCATTTTTCCGCCGAATATATAAAATCATGGAAAGAAAACAGAAAAGTAAAAAAACAGAAAAAAGCGGCAATAATAATACAAAATAAATCTAAAGCTTCAAATAAGCAGGTATTTCCCGTTCAGGAAAAACCGAAAATTATTGAACAAACAATACGGCAGAAAACTGCTGCCGTTTCGGCGCCGGCTTCTTGTGCCGGTAAAAATCAGGATAAAACTGACAGCGCAAAACTGAAATATGTTTTGCCTTATTTAAATTTATTGAGAGACTGCGGAGGTTTGAATACCGTATTAAGCGACGAACAGCTGCAGGACAGAGCAAACCGTTTGAGACAGACTCTTGCGGATTTTAACATAGACGCCGCCGTGAAAGATATTATTCCCGGTCCTGTTATCACAAGATATGATATTATTCTTGCTCCGGGCGTCAAAATACAGTCGGTTTTAAATTTAACGGACAATATCTCTTTGGCGATGAAAACTTCCGCAATAAGAATTGTTCCTGTTCCTGAAAAATCGGCGGTCGGCATTGAAATACCTAATCCCAAAGCTTCTTTAGTCGGGCTTAAAGGAATACTTGAAACTGAAGAATTTACCGGTTCAAAATCTCTTTTATCATTAGCTTTGGGAACAACTACTG
>JBAYZJ010000183.1:0-2861 GCA_041672565.1 Endomicrobiaceae bacterium | reverse complement strand
TGCTTTTGTCCGGATTGGTTAAAAATACTTGTCATAATGCCGTAAACCGTATCCGTCGGAAGAACAACAATTCCTCCCGATTCCAAAATATTTATTGTCTCCTTTATAATTATCCGCTTATTTTCTTTATTTGTATTTAAAATTTTACTTTTCATTTTTTATTGCGTCCTTTATTGATAAAACGATTTTATCGGCTGCTTTTTTTACTGTATCCGATATACCGATGCCAAACTCCAAAGTTTGCGGCTGTATCCCTATTATCAAAACCCTGCATTCAAAATCCCTGAAAAGATAATCCAAAAAAACATTTATAGGCATCATATGAGTCGAAAAAGACGCACCGGTTATATCTCTTGCATTAATAATGTCAATCTCTCCCGGTTTTTTGCCGGTATCGGCCGCATCAATAACAATCATATCGGAAGGTCTGTATTTTTTTATCTCTCCGGTAAAATTTTCAGGAGCCGTGGCCCCCTTTATTACGCAAAGTTTTGTTTTATCCAAACTATATTTTAACAGCTCGTCGGCTATATACATACCGGCGGCATCATCGCTTCTCAATTCGGAACCTATAGCCAAAACAAGCAGTTTTTTTGAATCCGTTAAAAATTTTTCAATTTGTTTTTCCGGCATCACTTTTCCCCTGTAAATTTTCGTCCGACAGATTATTATACTCCGAAAGCTCGGCAATTATTGAACCGACCGGAATTTTAGTTTTCATCTTAACCGGCATTTTATTTTCGTCATCGGTTACCCATACCTGCAGCCGCCCTTTCGCCTGAAAGATGCCTGCATTGTCTCTTATCGCCGGTTCAAGAATCAGACAATTGAATTTTCCCGCTTTGGTTTCTACTGTTTCTTTGCCTGTAACTTTTGTTTTAAGCGGCCAAGACTTATCCCCGGAATGAGCGTCAAATATATATTCTTTACCGACTTCCAAATCAAGAGTCCTGAAAAAATAAAGAGCGGATATAACATCCTGCACCCATAAAACGGTATCTCCCTCTTTTATTGACCCGTTATCATTTAAAATAAATCTTTTGTTGGCATGGTCAAAATCAACCTGTTCTTGTTTTTTCCAGCCGCCTTCCGATATATTTGCGCTGTATCTTAAAGAACATAAACTTTCAGCATCAAACCATGACTGGTTAATGTCCCTTACTTTAAAAAAAGCGTCAAAAAAAGATGATGATTTGGCCTGAGAATATAAATGGTAAGCTATTCTTCCGCTTATACTTTCAAAACCTCTTATTTCAAGAGTTCCCTGACCCACTTTTATAAACTGCCAGTAAACGTCAAAAACCAGATTTTCTTTAGCCGGAAGATGCCCGCTCAGATTTCTCCATTTAAAACTGCTTGTTGAAACCTCAACACCGTTTTCATCTGCGGCCGGCTTGCCGTTGTTATCTGCCGCACAGATATTAGCCGCTGCAAGAAACAGAAAAAAAATAATTTTAATTTTTCTTATAATCATTTATAATCACCTTTACGGCCTCATATAAATTTTTTGCCACCGCCAACGGTTTTATGTTTTCTTGTTTGATTTTCAAAAATTGTTTCCTGCCGTGGCCGGTCAAAATAAACAAACCTTTGCCGCCGAAATTATATCCAAGCAGATAATCTCTTACACTGTCTCCGACGCTATAGGATTTTGTTAAGTCTATATTTAAATCTTTTGCCGCCTGCAAAGCCATACCTGTTTTCGGCTTTCTGCATCCGCATAAATCATCTGGTCCGTGAGGACAATAATAAATCCCGTCTATTTTGACTCCCTGTTCTTTTAGAAGATGCTCCAGCTTCCTGTTTATTTTTTTCAGTTTATTTTCTGAAAAGAATCCTCTGGATATGCCTGATTGGTTTGTAACAATAACAATTTTAAATCCCGCCTGCCGCAGTTTTAAAATTGCCTTTTTGACAAAGCCGTAAATTTTTAAATCTTTTTCATCGCTTAAATAATGTTTATCGTGATTTATAGTCCCGTCCCTGTCCAAAAATACCGCGGGGGTCGGAATATTATTTTTTTTCTTCATTGGTTATCTCTTCTTTTTTATTGTTTGCCAAAGTTCCGCCCAACACAAGCCCCGTTATCCAAAAATAATCCATTGCAACTCTCGGGCCTCTTAAAATAGTATCAAAATTATCTCCTATCAAAACCGATATCCAGCAAAAAATCAAAGCCAGAGCAAGCAAAGAATTATTTTTTTTATAAACATAAATAAGCCTTTTGAAAATATAAAAAAGCATCAATACAAATATACTTATTCCGACAACTCCTAAATCAGCTAATAAATTTATGTACATGCTGTGCAGATGTCTTGCTCCGTTTGAATAATCTTTTGAAATTTCAATAAATTCCTTTTGTTTTACGCCTTGCCTTGGACCGACTCCGAATAAAGGATGTTTTTTAAATATTGCAAAAGCTATTTTATAACCGTTAATTCTTGTCCTCAGGCTTTCTTCTTTTGATATGCTTGTATTGTGGACTCTCTGTTGTATAAAACTGTTTTTAGAATAAATAATACCTATAATAAGTCCTGATAATAAAACAAAAGCAAGCACATCTTTTATTTTTTTTGTTCTATAAAAATAAAAAGAAAATATTGAAACATAGGTAATAAATCCTGCTATATAATAACCTCTTGATCCTGTCAAAAACAAAGATACCGTAAAAAAAACAGACAATACCAGTAAACCTGCTTTTTGCTTTTTATTCAAATCCTGTTTAAACAAAAAAAACACCAATGCGATGGAAGACACCATAACGCACATTGCGCCAAGCGATATATGCCACAAAAAAGCGTTAATGTGTCCGTATAAACCGCTTCCGGCAAGAGGCATGCCGAAAATTTCTTTATAAAACA
>JBAYZJ010000182.1:0-2874 GCA_041672565.1 Endomicrobiaceae bacterium | reverse complement strand
ACAGCCGCAATCATACTCAATATTTACTGCCTGCTGAAAACAAACTGTTTCAAAGACAGAAAATGGACAATTCTTTACGGTTTATCAACAGGGTTCGGATTGTTAATTAAAGATGAATTTCTGGCATACTGTATCTTTCCGTTTTTATTTGTGGTTTTTAAAAGTTTCGGTGATGGTGTTACAAAAACAAAAGCACTGAATATTATTATATCAATATTTTTAGGATGTTTATCCGCAGGATGTCATTATTTCAGAGACCCTATAATAATAAAAGTATTAACTGATTTTTCCAGAAATCAGGTAGAATCGCTATTTACGTTTAAAAATATGCGGGTAATGACTTTAGGCTTATGGGAAAATTTGTTATCCCCGCCTATTTTTATAATATTTGCAGCCGGTTTAATATGGTTTGTTTTTAAATACAAAAATAAATATAAAAATTTAATACTTTTATGGATATTAGTGCCTTGGCTTGGCATAATATTAATGCCTCATTTCAAACTTCCCGAATACGGGGCAGGTTTTATACCGGCAATCATATTAATAGCAGCGCTTTTTACGGCGCATATAAAAAGACAGAATATAAAAAACATATTGTTAAGCTTAATAATAATTGCCGGTATTTTTCAATATTTCTGGTTTTCTTATGCGCCTGATAAAAACATATTCCAATTGGAATATAGATACAAAAAATACATTGTAAGATATTTTGATTTATCTTACCGCAATATAATTTATAATCCTATCATTGGCCGCGACGCAAAAAAATTGACGCAGTACTTGAAACTGAATTATCCCGGCAAAGTATTTTATATTTTTGACAGATATAACGGAAACAACCAAATACTGTATACTCTTTTCCGTTTAAACGACATACCCCACGTATATAATCTTGAGTACTTTGAAAAACATACCGATATGGCGATATCGGCATATCAAAAAAACTTTGAAAATGTTTTAATTGAAAATTTTATACCGGAAGACAAAGATTTATATGAAAAAATTTCAGCAATTCAAGAAGACATTAACAAGAATTTCCGCATAGCCGAAAATTTAACGGATAAGTATTTTTTTAAAGCGCTTATATTGGAAAGAATCAATAACAATTAGATTTGCTTGTTTGACGCCTTACAGTCAATTTTGAAGCAGGCGCACAAATGTTAAGCGGCCGACAACATAGCTCTGTAATTTTTTGCATCCTCATCATTTTCAAGTTTATCCAATGATTTAAATTTATTGTCATCGGCAAAAACCAGTATTAATTCTATTACGGTGTTTACGGCAACAGCTTTACCGCCGTGTAAACGCTCAATTTCGGCTTTATCGGTTTCTTTCAAAATAGACGCATTTAAACTTTCGATATC
Source organism: Endomicrobiaceae bacterium (assembly GCA_041672565.1). Lineage (GTDB taxonomy): Bacteria > Elusimicrobiota > Endomicrobiia > Endomicrobiales > Endomicrobiaceae > Praeruminimicrobium. The sequence goes on along the minus strand of JBAYZJ010000182.1, from coordinate 1,510 downwards.
AAACTGCAGTTTGTTTATAAATTTCATCATATTTTCTTCACTGCCTATAAAATCTTCCGGAACAGAGACAGTTTTTTTATCACTGCTTCTTAATTGTTCCAAGACAAACCTTCCAAGCATTATTTCAAGTTTCTTGTCTTTTAATCCGTAGTTTTTGTTATGTTCCTTAAGCGCGGATTTAGCCAATATTTTTTCTCTGGCGGCTTTCATAAAAGCTTTTTTTGTCGCTTCTTCTTCAATATCCTGCACAGTAATATTTATTATATCGCTCCCGCTTAAATTCAGAATTGTTTTTATTTTTTCCATATCTATAAGGTCATCATCGGACAGAAGGGCAAATTCTTCCCTTTTTTCTTTTGATATTTCAGGAATTTTTTCAAAATTAATGTTATAAGCCGTTTCTTTTGCAGAATAAGGAGTTAAATCGCCGATTTTAAATGTAGTTTCTATACTGCCTATAAGTAAATTCAACATATCGTAAGAATCCAGTATATCTCTGTTTTGTTTAAAAACTTTCTCAAGAACGTCGATATTTACAACCAGCGGTTCCTGAGAAGAAGTCATAATTTCTTCAAGATATTTTAAAGTGATATTCCTGTCCTCATTTAATATTTTTATATTTACAGTATCGCCGCTGTAATAGTCAGTAATTTGATTTTCGAAAATATATCCGCTGAATCCTTTCTGTCTGTATTCTTCTTCAATCCGGTCTTTATCAACTTTTACATACAAATCTATTCCTTCTTTCCTTAAATTCATAAATTCGCCGTCTATATTTTCATTCTTGGCTTTTAATTTTTTATACTGCGCTTCGGTTATTATCTTTCTTGATTTGCCGTTTTTTATTTTCTGCATTAATATTTCACGATCTTCAACTTTTTCCAAAGAAATTATTATTTTTTCTCCCTGAGATAAAGCTATTGCCGATCTTATTCCCAAAACAGAGCCGAGATACTCCGAACGTCCTGCGGCAGTTCTTGTCTCTATCTCTTCGGACTGAACCGACGTGATATGTTTTTGAAACAATATTCTTTCATCCTGCCTGTCGCTTGTCATTATCATATCCACAACCAAATTAATTTTATGCCCGTTCTTGCTTAAAATTCTTTCCAATTCTTCCTTTATAATGTCAGCTCCTAAAGTTTTTGATATATCTTCAATAAGAGCGCCGCCGGCTCCGTAAACCAGCATATCATTCGCTTCAACCTGCCAGATTGTCTTGCCTTTTACTTTCAAACCTGTGTTTTTTCTTTCTTTTGCAGGGATATTTTCTATATCTTTTACTATAAGCACCGGAGGAACATGAACCGTTCCGTTGTTATCCATGGTAACTCCATGTCCAAATTTTTTAACCGCATCCAATATTCCCGTGGATTTTATATATTTATAATCTATAACAACCTGTTTTACTATTGACGTTTCAAACAAAACTATATTTCTTACGGCGTCTATAATCCTTTTTGATATTTTTAATATATTTGTTTTCAGCGAAAAATTCTTTTTTACTCCG
>JBAYZJ010000181.1:0-2879 GCA_041672565.1 Endomicrobiaceae bacterium | reverse complement strand
ATTATTGAAGCATTTTCTATTCTTTTATAATGATTATATACTGCAACCGATAAAATTTTTTTTGCCTGTTCCTGCCCTATCACATAATCATCAAGGACTTTTTTTATTTCTTTAGGTTTAGGAACCTTTTTTATTATGTCTTTTACTTCTTCCCGTTCAAGCCTGTTCAAAATTTCATATGAACTTTTTATGCATTCGGAACAAACAATAGCTCCGCCGCCTCCGATAAATCTTTTCCCTTTGGATTTTAATTTACCGCAAAAAAGGCATTTTTGTTCTTTGTTATTATCGTTATTATCCGTCATATTTTATTTTTTCCCCGGAAATATAATTTCATCAATAATTCCGTAATCTTTTGCTTCCTGGGCAGACATGTAGCAATTCCTTTCCGTATCCGCCAAAACTTTTTCTTTCGTCTGCCCCGTATGATCGGCAATAATGACAGAAAGTTTTTCTTTTGTTAAAAGGAGTTCTCTTGTTTCAATATCTATATCAGAAACAGTACCGGATAACCCGCCACCGTAAATCAAAGGCTGGTGAATCATTATTCTTGAATGCTGTAAAGCATATCTTTTACCTTTTGTTCCTGCCGCAAGAAGGACTGCTCCGAAAGACATTGCCATTCCCATACAGATAGTCGTAACAGGACTTTTTATATACTGCATCGTATCATACACTGCAAGACCGGCAGTAACCATCCCGCCGGGACAATTTATATACAAATTAATATCTTTTGTGTTGTCTTCGGCATCAAGAAATAAAAGCTGCGCAATTAAAGCATTTGCCGAATCAGTAGTAACGGCGCCCTCTTGCCCGCCGACAAAAACAACTCTGTCTTTTAAAAGTCTAGAATATATGTCATAAGCAGCGGAACTGTTTCCGTTTTTATCTATAACTGTAGGTATAAAATTTGGCATTTTCCCTCTTTACTATTTGCTTTCTTTTACAGGCATATCTTTTTCAGTCTTGGTAACTTTTGCATTGCTTATAATGAAATCAAATATTTTTTTCTCTTTTAAAGATGCTGAAATATTTGCTTTATATTCTTTGAAATACTTTTCAACTTCTTCTTTCCTTGAAGAATTTGATTCCAAAACCTTTTGTTTTTCAGCTTCTATTTCCTCATCAGTAACATTAAGCTTTTCTTCGCTGTATATAGAGTTAAGAATATAAGATAATCTTACATTTTTATTTGCTTCATCCATATATTTATCTTTTGAAAGTTCCGTTTGCTTTGCTATAAACGCATCATCCGCTCCCTGATTTTTCATATAATCTGACATTCTCTTAACCAAATAATCTTTTTGGTTTGCAACTATAGATTCAGGAACTTCAAATTTATTTTTTTCAAGCAAGCGTTCTATTATTTGCCTTTCAACTTCAGACTCCTGTCTTTTTTTCTCCTCATTTTCTATTGATTCTCTCACTTTTGTTTTTAAATCTTCAAGATTTTCAAGTCCCATATCTTTTGCAAAATCATCATTTAATTCAGGAAGCTGCTTTTCTTTTATTTCCACTATTGTTGTTTTAAAAATAACTTTTTTTCCTGATAAAACCTTATTAGGATAATCCGCCGGATATTCAATCTCAACATCTTTAGTATCGCCCTTCTTTGCATTAACAAGAGTATCCCTAAAACCTTTAAGAGTATTTTCCGCGCCTAAATCAAGCATGTGGTCTTTTGCCTTAATATTTTCAATTGCAACTCCGTCGCAAAACCCTTCATAATTTACAATAACAAAACTGTCTTTTTTAACTGTTTCGTCTTTAGAAACTATAAGCTGGGCATTTCTGTCAAGCATAATTTTTATATTTTCATTGACGTTTGCATCGCCGACTTTAAATTCTTCTCTCTTTATTTCTATGCCTTTATAATCCTTTGCTTTTACTTCCGGCTGGCATTCAGCTTTGAAAACATATTTTAAAGGCTGTCCGAAATCATAATTTACACTGTTGATTACAGGAACATCTATAGGAGAAAAACTTTCTTTTTCCAATGCAGAAAAAACCGTCTTTTTTATTATTTCTTCAATAAGTTTTTCCCTTGCCGCTTCGGAATAAGTCTGCTTAACCAATTCCATAGGAACTTTTCCGGCTCTGAATCCCGCAATTTTTGCAGTCGCCTGTATTGACTGGTACACATTAGATAACTCTATATCTGCCTGCGCCGGAGCAACTTCGACTTCCATAACAATCGCACACGGTTTTTTTTCTACTACTTTTGACTGAAATTCATACTTCGATAAACTCATATTATCCTCTTTATATTTTATTACTGGCTTTTTAACAATAAACAAAGCTGCGGATAGAGGGACTTGAACCCCCACACCTTACGGTATACGGTCCTAAGCCGTACGCGTCTGCCAATTCCGCCATATCCGCAATAATTTTTTATTATATCTTGTTATTTTATCATTTATACATCTTTTAAGTCAATTTGAAAGGTTTTTGTTTTTTAAAGGGAAAAGAAGCGTCTTGCTGTATTTATATCTTTAGTAACGGCTTTTTTTAAGCAGTTAAGATTTGTAAATTTTTTTTCATTTCTTATATGTTTATAAAGTAAAATTTTTATTTTTTTCTCTTTCCATTTCCCGCTGAAAGACAATAAGTGAACCTCAACAGATAAATTATGTTTTATAATATTCACTGTAGGTCTTATTCCTATATTTAAAACACCGGGGAAAATACGTCCTGTTTTGTCGGCTATGGAACACACAAAAACGCCTTTTGGAAGAATTTTATCTTTATCAACATTTACATTTATTGTAGGGAAACCCAGTGTTCTCCCAATTCTATTTCCGGAAATTTTTTCTCCGCTGATTTCAAATATTCTGCCAAGCATATTATTTGCAAGAGACACATCATTTTTTTGTATTAAA
>JBAYZJ010000180.1:0-2890 GCA_041672565.1 Endomicrobiaceae bacterium | reverse complement strand
AAAAAGAAAACGAAAATAAAAGACAAAAAAACAAATAAAATTTTTACGTTAAAAAAATGTTTAACAAAACCTATTGATTCCTGCAGATTTGAATCAAATATTGCATTAAGAGAAGAAGAATTGATTGTATCTCCGAAAAGAATAAAATGAGAAATATTTAAAAAATAAGGGATATACAAAAAAATAAATAATAAAAACACATACAGTTTAATTCTTTTCGGGAAAATAAAAAACGGAGTTAAAAATGAAAAAAAGATAAACGGATATAAATAAGAAAATTTTCCAAAGAAATAATACCCTGAAAAAAAAACAAAAGAAATATACAGAAAAAACACCAATATTTGTTTTATGTTGTTTTTCAATTCTATCGGTTGTTTTTCATAAAAAGAGAAAAGAAACATTTTTTACCAATTTTTGGATATGTTTATATTAGCTTTTTTATATTGTATAAAAAAGAATGCATGTTTTCAATAATTCAATAAATAAAAAAGACCCGGCTAAACCGAGTCTTAAATAATATAAAAAGCGGGCAATGGGACTTGAACCCACGACATTCTCGTTGGCAACGAGACGCTCTACCACTGAGCTATGCCCGCAAAATAACATTCTTATGCTGGGGACGGGAGTTGAACCCGTATCCGGTTAAGGACACGCACCTCAAGCGTGCGCGTATGCCAGTTCCGCCACCCCAGCAATCCTCTTTATTTAGGCTGTTGAGGAGTAGCTGCCGCTATAGGTATATTCGAAACCTGATTAATAACAGACTGCATACTCATTCTTGATGACATCAAAGTCAACGTAAGAGAAGTTACCATAAAGACAACCGCACATGCAACCGTAACTTTTTTTATAAATGCCATTCCAGAAGGTGCGCTAAATATCTGATCAGATCCGCCGCCACCGAAAAGTCCGGCCATTCCGCCACTCTTTCCAGCTTGAAGAAGAACAATAACTATCAAAGCTGCACAAACTATAAAATGTAATGTTACTATAAGGTAATATATTATCATAATTTATTTATTTTATAAAAATTTTCTTTTTTTTTCAAGAGTATTTTTCTTGGATGCCGCATAGCCAAACAGCGGCATCCAAGAGACTATATTTATTTTTCAGGCAATACTGCTATACCAGGAAGTTCTTTGCCTTCTAAAAACTCCAATGATGCTCCGCCGCCGGTTGAAACATGAGAAATTCTTTTATCCACTCCGGCTTTTTTTACTGCGGAAACAGAATCTCCGCCGCCGACTACGGATATTGCTCCGTTGTCAGTAGCCTGAGCAACCAATTTTGCTATTTCAACAGTACCTTTTGAAAACTGATCAATTTCAAATATTCCGAGAGGTCCGTTCCATACAATCGTTTTAGCATTTTTTACTACGTCTGAAAATTCTGCAATCGTCTTTGTCCCGACGTCAACGCCCATAAAACCCGTTTCTATGCTTGTTGTCTCGGTATTTTTCACAATACCGTCTGCAGGAACTGTTTTATTTGCAAAATCAACTTTATCGGCAATCACATGATCCAAAGGCAATAAAAATTTAACGCCTTTTTCATTTGCTTTTTTAAGCAAATCTTTAGCCAAATCCAATTTATCTTCTTCAACTAAAGATTTACCTGTTTCTATTCCCTGAGCTTTTAAAAACGTATAAGCCATCGCTCCGCCGATTATGATCGCATCAACTTTATTCAAAAGATTTTCTATAACGTTAATTTTATCAGAAACTTTCGCTCCGCCGAGAATTGCCAAGAACGGTTTTACTGGTTTATTTAAAGCATCACCGAGAAACTTAAGTTCTTTTTCAACCAAATAACCCGCAACATTTTCTTTTGTATATTTTGTAACGCCGACATTTGAACAATGAGCTCTGTGAGCTGTTCCAAAAGCATCATTCACAAAAATTTCATTATCGCAAAGAGCAGCAAGTTCTTTTGCATAAACTTCAGCGCTTTCTTCTTTACCGTACTTTGTTTCTTCTACACGGTAACGTGTATTCTGAAGAAGCAGGACATCTCCTGCTTTTAATCCTGCTGCTGCTGCTTTTGTTTCTTCGCCTGTTACTTTAGGATCATCAACAAATTTTACTGTTACACCCAATCTTTCCGATAAAGCCTGAGCTACAGGAGCTAAAGACATTTCAGGCAAAGGCTGTCCTTTCGGTTTTCCCAAATGAGAACAAAGAATTATTTTCGCGCCTTTTTCCAACAATTTTTTTATAGTAGGAAGCGCCCCGTCAATTCTTTTAAAATTTTGAATAACGCCCTGTTTTAACGGCACGTTAAAATCGCAGCGAACCAATACTTTTTTGCCGTTTATATCCTTTAAGTCATCAACTGTTTTCTTATTTAACATTAAGACCTCCGTATTGCTGTATTTGTAAAAAATTGGGTTCAGTAGTAAAAAGCTGAACCCAATTTATTTTTATCATAACAAAAAAGCATTTTAATTATGCTAATTCTGCAAAATACTTAATTGTACGAACCATCTGGCTTGTATAACTGTTTTCATTATCATACCAAGAAACAACCTGTACCTGATATGTATCATCATCAATTTTAGCAACCATTGTCTGTGTTGCATCAAACAATGAACCTTCAGAAATACCGATAACATCGCTTGATACCAATTCTTCTTCGGTGTAACCGAATGATTCAGTAGAAGCTGCTTTCATAGCTGCATTAACGGCTTCTTTAGTTACATTTTTGCCTTTAACAACTGCTATCAAAATAGTTGTTGATCCTGTTATTGTAGGAACTCTCTGAGCTGAACCGATTAATTTTCCGTTCAATTCAGGTATTACCAAACCAATAGCTTTTGCTGCGCCTGTTGAATTTGGAACTATTGAAGCTGCAGCTGCTCTTGCTCTTCTCAAATCGCCTTTTGGATGAGGAC
>JBAYZJ010000179.1:0-2917 GCA_041672565.1 Endomicrobiaceae bacterium | reverse complement strand
ATTACAGGCTTTATTATGTCTAAAGCAATATCATGTTCTTTTGTTATTTTCTTAAGCCAGATGATATTTCCTTTTCTATCCTTGCCAAAAGCGCAGTCATAACCGACGACTATATGCTTCACGTTAAGCTGGTTAATCAAAACTTCATTAAAAAAAGCTTCAGCCGTCATTGAAATTATATTTTTATCATGAGGCAGTATTAAAATTTCATCAATACTAAATGATGATAATATCTCTGTTTTTTCATCAGGCAAAGTTAAAAGACCGTTTACTTTTTTTATAGGTCTTTCAAGAGATATCACAATACTTTTAAGTTTTTTTTCTTTTGATACTTCTACAACTTTATCTATAATCGCTTTATGACCTTTATGAATCCCGTCAAAAGTGCCTATGGTAATTACCGATTTTTTCATATCCGCGCTCTACTTTGACACATTGAATTTAAACTCAATGATATCACCGTCTTTAACGACATAATCTTTTCCTTCACTTCTTAAAAGACCGGATTCTTTCACAGCTTTCTCGCTGCCGAGTCTGAATACGTCATCGTACGTCATAACCTCTGCCCTTATAAACCCTCTTTCAAAATCAGTATGTATAACTCCTGCAGCCTGAGGAGCTAAAAAACCTCTTTTAATCGTCCATGCTCTGCTTTCATCCTGACCGGCCGTTAAATAAGTTATAAGCCCCAATAAATTATAACTTGATTTAACCAAACGGTTAAGACCTGGTTCTTCGAGACCGAGATCGGATAAAAAAGTTTTTTGATCCGCTTCCGACAACTCGGATAATTCGGCTTCTATCTTTGCACATATAGGAATCGCCTGGGCATTTTCGCTTTTTGCTCTCTCTTCAACAAGAGAAGTAAATTTATTTGACATTTGCGGCAAATCATTTTCAGAGACATTGCATACATATAACACAGGCTTCGCCGTAATTAAAAAGAAGTTTTTTAACAATTCTTTTTCTTCTTCCGAAACATCAAGAGTTCTCACAGGTTTCCCTTCTTCAAGGTGCTTTTGTATTTTTTCGGCCAAATCTTTTTCAGATAAAGCCGTTTTATTCCTTGATTTTGCATCACGCTGTAATTTTTCAAGTTTTTTATTTACGGCGTCTAAATCAGCCAGCATAAGTTCAGTATCGATAATATCAATATCCCTTAAAGGATCAACACCGCCTGTAACATGCGTAATATCAGGGTTTTCATAACACCTTACAACGTGGATAATGGCAGAAGTTTCTCTTATATGCGCCAAAAATTGGTTCCCGAGTCCTTCGCCTTTGGAAGCGCCTTTAACCAAACCTGCAATATCGACAAATTCTATCATGGCCGGAACTTTTTTCTTAGATGAAAACAATTTTTCCAAAAAATCAAGCCTTTTATCAGGAACAGCTACCACTCCTACATTAGGATCTATAGTACAAAAAGGATAATTTGCACATTCTGCTCCGGCCTTTGTAATAGCATTAAATAAAGTTGATTTACCTACGTTAGGAAGACCTACTATACCAAGTTTCATAAAAATCCATCCCGTATGATTTAATAATCGTTAATTATAGCAATTAAAAAATTTTTTTTAAATTTTATGCCGCAGACAATATATTTCTTACGCTTTCAATGTTTATATTTACTGATTTTTCAAAAACGGCATCACCAATTAAATCAGATACCGGCAAGATCCCTATTTCACCTTTATCAACTCTGTTAAAAATTGGGAGATTAGAATTAAATTTTTTCATTATAACAGGGTCGGTATTTATTCTTTCAACCAGAAGAGACAAAATTTGACCGTTTTTTACTAAATAGCTGTATTTTTCATCAACAATGAATACGCTCCGGCCGCCTTCAACGGTCTTAAGATATATTGATATCGCTTCATCTTTATTTCCAGGATTGCCTATATTAACAAAAACATCTTGTTCTTTTGAGACGTCAGAACTTATTACTGTAATCATTTGTTTTAACCCTGATTTTGCATTATTTTTTTTATTTTTAACGTTTTTTTGTAAAGAGGTATCAAAAGTCGTTATGGCTCTTCTTTGCAATATATAAATATTCCCTTCTTTTATTCCGAATTCAACATCTATAGGATAACCTGAATCTTTTTCAAGAAGTCTTATAATTTCAGTTAAACGTTTGACTGTTTCCGCATTTAAAGCCCTTGCTTTTACTCCCTGTTTAACGGCTTCTTTCGCAATGCCGTTTTTTGTAGCAACTATTTTAAACTGTTTATCAGCCACGGAATACTCTATTATTTCACCGTTATTTATATCAACATTAATAGTATCAGGCGTCAGTGCGCCCGAGACAAGACCTTCTCCGAGGCCGTATACAACTTCTATTGTTTCACTACCGTATTTATCTCTGCTGAAAACAACGCCGGCTTTTTCGACATTTACCATTTCCTGAATCAATACGGCGGGTTTTACCAACTGCCCGCTTTTAATCATATAGCTTATGCATCTTTCCGAAAAAAATGATTTCCAGCATTCTTTTATATTTTCATAAACATTTTCAGAACTTATATTAAGTTTCGTTTCACCCATACCCGCAAAAGCATTGCTTGATCCGTCTTCCCCGACACCTGAAGACCTTACGGAATATTTTACTCCGGGCACAGTGAATTCAGATATTTTATTTTTCAAGAAACTCTCAAATTCACTTCTGGTGAAAGAAATGTCCTTTTCATCTATAAAACTTGAAATTTTTTCAGCGGCGGCAACAGCCGAATCATAATCTTTATCTTTTATAGCTTTTTCAAAATCTTTCAAAGCATTTGTATTTCTGTTTCCGTTTCTGTCAACTACATTCAACAACAAATCTAAAACATCTATGCTGACTCCCATTCCTTTAGGCACATATACACCCTTTTCATTCTTAAGAAATCTTGACATTTTAGCAAGTTCAGCAGTTTTA
>JBAYZJ010000178.1:0-2948 GCA_041672565.1 Endomicrobiaceae bacterium | reverse complement strand
AAACAAAAAACGCCACAAAAATATTGGGATCTAAAATAAATCATTTTTTACAATTTCCGATAAGAAGCTTGTCTTCTTCAAATACGGAGCTGTCAAAAAGATTCACTGAACTATTTGCAAGAGTAAGACCCGATATTATTTTCGTTCCGTTTCTTATAGATAATCATCAGGACCACGTAGCAATATCAAAAGCGCTTTTAAAATCATATAAACAAAATAAAACGGATGCGATAGTATACGCTTATTCTGTCTGGACAACTTTAATTCCTAATCTAATTGTGGATGTTTCTGATGTATGGAAAGAAAAAACAAAAGCTATTGATTGTTATAAAACTCAGACGGCAACAAGAGACTATATAAAAATGGCTTTATCAATAGCCCAGTATTGGTCTGTCGTAAAAGGTAAAAATACGACTCATTGCGAGGCGTTTTTTAAAGCAAGTATGCAGGAATATGTTTCTTTTGTAAAGAAGGTGTTGTGAGAATGAAAAAAATAAAAGTTCTTCATATGTTTTCTTCCTTTACCATAGGAGGAGCTGAGAAAATGACTCTTCTTACCGGTGTAAGTCTGCAAAAATTAAGCTCTGAAATAGAGCCTGTTGTTGCGGCACCGGAAGAAAGTTTTCTATATGTTCAGGCAAAAGAAAACAACGTAAAAGTGTGTGATTTTAACTGCAGAGGATCCTTTACTCCTACGGGCGTTTTAAGATTAATCGGAATTATTAAAAAAGAAAAAATAGATATTCTGCATGTTCATCAGGGCAAGCTTTTTTGGACGGCTCTTCTGATGAAGTTTTTTTTTAAAAACATAAAAGTTGTTTTGCACAGAAGGCAGGATACCAGACATAAATTTTATGCAAAATGGCACTACGGGATTGCGGATATGACTCTTACTGTATCTCGGGCTGTGCGCGATAATTTAATAAAATACGAGAAAGTTCCCGATGAAAAAGTTAAAGTTTTGTATAACGGTTTTGATTTTGCAAAATTTTCAAAAGATATTTATTGTGATGATGTAATCGAAAAATACAATTTGAAAAATAAAACGGTTATAGGGACAATAGCAGCTATGGTTTCTTTGGAAGGCAAAGGGCAGATATATCTTATGGAAGCTCTGGCAAAATTAAGGAACGATTATACGGATTTAAGATGTGTTTTGGTAGGTGACGGTGCCGGAAAAGCGGAACAGGAAGAATATGCTAAAAAATTAAAAGTTGACGATATTGTTTTTTTTGCCGGTTATCAGCCGGATGTCGCAAAATATTTAAAAGTAATGGATATTTTTTGTCTTTTATCATGCGGAACTGAAGGATTCGGCAATGTTAATTTGGAAGCGCAGTCTTTGGGAATCCCGGTGATAACGACAAAAGTAGGAGGCAATCCGGAAACGGTTATGGATAAACAAACCGGTTTTGTAATAGAACCCAGAAACACCGAACAATTAATGAAAACGATAAAAAAACTTTTAGATGATAAAAATTATGCCGTACAAATGGGGCTTTCCGGGCAAAAATTTGTCAAAGAAACTTTTTCTATAGAAAAAATGGTTGAGAATTTAACGGCTGTTTATAAAGATGTTTTAAAATGAAAAAAATACTTTATCCTTTATCTGTCGTTTATAATTTTATTTCGAAATTAAACGACAAATTTACGAAACGTGAACAACTTAATATTCCTGTGATAAGCGTAGGAAATATTACCTGGGGCGGCAGCGGTAAAACTCCCGTTGTTTTAAAAATTGCGGAGTATGTTTTATCCAAAAACAAAACGCCGGTTATTTTATCAAGAGGATACGGAAGAAAGAATAATACTCAAGGCAGCGTTATAGTAAGAGACAAAGAAAAAATATTGTCCGGCATAGCTGAGGCCGGGGATGAACCTTATATGATGTCCCAAAGAATAAAATGCCCGGTTATTGTAGGTAAAAACAGAATAAAAAGCGCTGATTTGGCGCATAAGTTTAATCCGGACGTTTTTATTTTAGACGACGGGTTTCAGCATTGGAAATTAAAACGGGATTTGGACGTTGTCTGTATAAATTCTCTTAATCCTTTCGGCAATAATATGATAATACCTGCCGGTATTTTAAGGGAAGATGTAACTTCGCTGAAAAGAGCCGGCATTATAATTTTAACCAATACTAATTTATGTGATGAAAAAAAACTGCAAGAAATTAAAAAAAGAATAATAAACATTACGGGAAGAGACCCGCTGCTGTCTTTTTGCTCAGGCTTTAATTTAACAAGTATGTCCGGCAGCAATGAAACAGATATGTCTTTTTTACACAGAAAAAAAAATTGTAGTGCTTTGCGCAATAGGGTCTCCCGATAATTTTAAAAGCACGATTGAGAACCTCGGCGTTCATATAACCGGCGAAATTGTTTTTAAAGATCATCATAAATATGATTTACGGGATATTAAAAAAATTGCATCTGCCGTACAAGAAGAAAATTGTATAATTCTTACTACTCATAAGGATGCGGTTAAACTTGAAGATATTGCCGATGCCGCGCTGAAGAGAAAAATATATTTTTTAAATATATCCGTTTCTTTTAAAGAAGGAAAAGTGCGTTTGGAAAAAAGTATCGATAAAATTTTAAACGAGGAGTTATAATGGAAATAATACTCAACTATTTGTTTGCCGCAGGAATAACTTTTTCTCATATTTTTGGATATGTCTTTTCTCTGATTTCTCTGATTTTTATTTATAAGAATTGGAATAATTTAAAAAGAGAAAAAATATTTCTGCTGATTTCTTTGTTTTTGGCTTACGGACTTATACTGTCTTTATTTAGTAATGACAGGCAAATTTCTTTTGAAGAAATGTTTAATTATGCGGCAAGCTGGCTTCCTCCGTTTGTGCTTGGATATTATGTTGTTAATGAAAAAGCAAAATACAAAATTATATTAACCTATATTGCTGTTTTTTCTTTTATAGTGGCTTTATC
>JBAYZJ010000177.1:0-2967 GCA_041672565.1 Endomicrobiaceae bacterium | reverse complement strand
AAAATAACAATTTGCTAAACTAATCAATCATGAATAAATATAAATTATATACAGACTGCATAAACTTTCCTTTGGACAGACCGTGTAAATACCAAAAAGATTTCAATGCCGTTTGCGGAACGTGCACAAAATATTCTTCCGTAAATAAAAAATCAGGGCAGATAAAAATTTTAATAATAAAACTCGGCGCAATGGGAGATGTGTTGAGGACGACTTTTGTATTGGAAGGTCTTAAGAAAAAATATAAAAATTCAAAAATTGACTGGCTTGTGGACAAAAAAAATGCGGCTGTTTTGGAAGGCAATAGATATATAAACGCTGTTATTGTTAATGATGATAAAGTTTTTAATTTTTTAACTTCGGCCAAATATAATATTGTCGTTAATCTTGATCTTTCTCCTGAAAGTTTATCTTTTGCTTCTTTGTCTTTTGCGGATAAGAGAATCGGATATTGGCTTAATGACTCAAGAATAATACAAACATCCAATAATTATGCAAAGCGGTGGCTTTTGACAAGCGCTTATGACGTTTTAAAGAAAGCGAATACGGAAACATATCAATTTTGGATGGCAAAAATACTTGAACTGCCGAAAGATGATTATGAAATTATCGTTCCTGTTTCAAAAAAGGCGGAACAAAAAGCCAAAGATTTTGTTGCTTCAAAAAAGATAAAAAAAGGCAGAATAATAGGAATAAATCCGGGTGCGGGAAAAAGATGGATAATGAAAAAATGGAATTCCGATAAATATATTGAACTTATAAAAGTATTGACGGCTAAAGGACATACTGTTTTACTGCTCGGCGGGAAAGACGATGAAGATGAAATAAAGCATATTTTGTCGGCAAAGATTAAAAACGTCTATTCTACGGGAACTGATAATTCTGTGCAGGAGTTTTTTGCCATGCTTGGTCTGTGCGACCTTGTTGTATGCGGAGATACTATGGCGATGCATGCCGCTTTGGGCCTTAAAAAAAATGTTGTTGCTATTTTCGGCCCGACTTCTTCAAATGAAATTGAAATGTATTCAAGAGGAATTAAAATCACGGCTTTGGATTGTAATTGCTGTTACAGGCAATTTTGCCGGAAAAAAAATACTTGTATGGATAAAGTACTTGTAGAGAATGTTTTAGATGCTGTGGAATCTTATATTTATTAGAGGATAAAATGGATACACTTGCCGTAGTTTGTACTTACAATGAAGCGACAAATATAGAAAAAGTGATAAATGATATTTTGAACTGCGGTCTTGAAGATATTGAGGTTTTGATTGCAGATGACGTATCTCCTGACGGGACTTATAAAATTGTCGAAGAAATATCAAAAAAAGATTCCAGAGTTCATTTGCTTTTAAGAAAGACAAACAGAGGCAGAGGATATGCCGGCATAGACGCTTTTAAGTGGGGGTTGGAACACGATGCAAAGCATATAGTTGAACTTGACGGAGACGGCTCCCATAATCCTAAGTATATTAAAAACTTCAGAGAAACAATAAATTTATGCGATGTCGTTATCGGTTCAAGATATACGGCAGGCGGTTCTGATACTCAAAGGGGAATATTAAGACAGTCAATAAGTTTTTTTTCAAGAATGTATTTGAAAATAGTTTTAGGAGTCAATATCTGTGATCCTACTTCAGGATACAGAATGTTTAAGCGTGAAACTGTAAAGAGTTTTATTAATAAGTTGACTGCCGCTGATCCTTTTATTGTAACGGAAATGTTATATTTTGCAAAACTCTCCAAAGCTTTAATAAAAGAATATCCTATAGATTTTCTTGAGCGGGTTTCCGGAGAATCAAAATTAAAACCGTGGACGCTTATTAAATATTTGTGGAAAGTCATAAAGCTGAGAATGCGTTAAAATAATATAGGCTGTAAATATTTATAAGCATAACCGGCAATTGAAGATTACCGGTTATGATCGGCTCTTGTAAAAGGTTCTATAACTCTGTCCAGTGTATTGTTTACAAAAGAAATAAGCAGTCCGTAGTTTGTGATAGGAACATTGTTTTCAATTGCATAGTTTAGACGTGAAATCATTTGTTTTTTATTTATCATACATGCGCCGCAGTGAATGATAAGCGAATATTTTTTTATATCTTTTGGATAATCCATACCTGCGCATACGTCATATTTAACGTCAAATCCCAGATGCTCTCTCAGCCATCTCGGTATTTTTATTCTTCCTATATCATCTTTACTTGCATGATGGCTGCAGGCTTCGGCAATTAATATCCTGTCGTCTTTTTTCAAATTTTTCAAAGCATCTATGCCTTTAAGCATAATTTTGAAATCGGCTCTGTTTGAGGTGAATATTATTGAGAAAGTCGTAAACAATACGTCCTTAGGAATAATATCGACTACTTTCTTAACAACCTGAGAATCGCAAATCACAATGTCAGGCTTGTTTTTTAAACTGTCAAGGCATCTTTGGAGTTCTGTGTCTTTTACCATATAAACCATAGCGCTTACGTCAAGGGCTTCTCTTATCATCTGAACCTGAGGAAGAATAAGCCTTCCTTTAGGAGCTCCCAAATCTATAGGAACAACCAAGATTACGGTCTGGTGTGTTTTGATCACATTATCGGTAAGAGGCTGAAGATTAAGAGTTTCTTCAGGAATAATATCAAGAAGATTTCTTTTGAATTCATTTAAAAATGCTTCTCTGTAAGATTCTTCATTGAGCAGCTTAGAATGTTGGACTTTATATTCTTTTATCGATTCAATGAAAGAATCGGACAATTGTTCGTCTTTATAATTATTTACAAAAACCATAAACGGGGTTTTTCTGCGCGTGAGCTCTAAAACAATATTTTTTTCATACTGTGTCCAAACATTAGGTTCCGTAACTATAACGGCGACGTCAGTAAGAGTGAAAACTTTGTTTGTTCTGTCTATTCTTTCTTTTGATAAAATCGAACTGTCGTCAAGTCCTGCGGTATCTACAAGAGTGACAGGTCCTATAGG
>JBAYZJ010000176.1:0-2967 GCA_041672565.1 Endomicrobiaceae bacterium | reverse complement strand
ATTCAGAATAATGTTTAAATATTTCGCTTCCATCAATTTGATAAAACAAATCCAATTGAGCTATATGTATAACATGATATTTCCGATTATAATAAGCAGCTTGATTTGGATAATATAAATGCGCAAGATGATATAAACTAATACCAGCAGAATCATAATAAGGCAATACATATTTTAATGTTTCCAAACCTTCGTCATACAGTTTTTTTGCTACTGCATTTCCTGTTACAGTCACGTAATCATATAAACCAATTAAAGTGAACATAAAACCATTTAAAGTAAAATTCCCCTTAGTTGTTGGATATTCTTCATAAAATTTATGTCCATCAAAATATGAAACCAAACCGCCTTCAGAAACTTCCATTCTAAGTGGTTTCAAAGCTAAATTGGCAGAATCTATATACTTTTGATCTTTAGTAACCGAATATATTCTTGAATAAAGTGATAAAATGTTGCCAATAGCCATTGCAGATATCCATGGGCTTTTTAATGTCTCATCCGTTCCATATACAAAATAATCAAAATAATAGTAAAAATTACCATTTTCCTTATCTTGCATTTCTACTAGATAATCCGCTTGTTTTATTGCAATTTTTAAATAGCTTTCATCATTATACAAAATATAAAACCCATAATTATTTAAACCATATTGAGAAATAGTAACTGGATTGTATTCAGCTTTTTTTTCTCTTACATTTAAAGCTATACCATTTTCATCTAAGCGGGCATTTTTAACAACTTCTTTATGAGTTTTTTCTGCAAATTCATACCATTGTTTTGTTGGATCATATTGTAGGACTACATTAATTAAATCTATAAAATTAAATCTTTCAAAAACCTCCTTACAATTCCTTTTTGCATCATAGCAAGCTTTTGCATTATTACGATATTTAAAAACAAGGAAAAAACTTAAAACTAATAAGACAATCAAAACAAATATAACCTTTTTTTTCATCTATCTCCAATTCTTTATAAATATCAAGCAATTTTTTTGCTGACTCATCCCAATTGTAAAATTTTTCTATCATTCTTCTTCCATTAATTCCATATTCTTTTATTTTCTCTGGATTTTTTATAAAAAAAGTAATAGCATTTTTTATATCTTCTACGTTATTAGGATTAATACAAATTCCACAATTATTTTCCTCTATTATTTCCTTCCAAAGTTTGAAATCGGTTGCGATTAATGGTAAGCCAGCCTCCATATATTCAAATATTTTTGTATTTCCAATAGAACCGTTATGATAATCAACATTAAAAGAATAATCATTTAATGCCATTCCCACATCAGAAACACCATATAATTTTTTTACATCTTTATGTGAAAGTCTACCTAAAAATTTCATGTTTTTATTTATATCGTTTTTTTTCAATTCCTCAAAATATTTAGAATTAAATGAAATACCTGCAACATCATATTTTATGTTTTTTAAATTTGCTAAAGCATTTATAATGCTGTGATGCATCCACTGTTTAGAAATACCACCGGCAAAACATAAATTTATGTTTTTTTTATGTTTGTATCTTTTTGTAAACTTTTCAACTATAGGAAAATTTTCAACTATGTGTGTGTTGGAGTTATACTTAACTATTTTATCTTTTATATGTGGCGTAACAGTGATTACAGCATTACATTTTTTAAATGTACGTTTTTGAAAATACATTAAGATATTACTAAAAAACTTTTTGAAAACTTTTGGTATTCTTTTTTTATCTTCTACAAGTGCAAAATAATCTTCATGACTGTCAAAAATAACACATTTACCGGATTTTGATAATTTATATGCTAGATTTAACAATTCTAGATCATGAAAATGATATACATCATACGAATGATTTTTCAAGAATTTTTTAATGTAGTATGACCCTAAAAGAATTCTTTTTAATTTGCTTTTTTTACCAATATCAATTCCTATTATACAAACATTATTTTTATTTTCAATGCCAAAATCATCTAAACAAATTAAGTTAACATCATATCTTTTATTGGCAGCAAGAGTCGTACATTCTTTTAAAAAAATTCTACTATCATATCTGGTATGAGCAGTTGTTATATGACATATTTTTAGTTTTTCTTTCATATAAATTAACCTCTAAGCACTTTTTTAAATTTATTAAAAGTTTTATTTTTTTTACTAAAATTTTTAAATGAATAATGATCATTAATATTCTTACTTGCAATAATTTTATCAAATTCTTCTCTATTTATACCAGTTTTTTCTATAAATACTTTTATATCATCTTCAATTTGCCTATTTGTACAACACTTTTTTTTCAAAATTTCTAATGCTTCTTCACGGGTCATTATGCCTGAAACAATTAGACTTGACAAATGCGCTCTTCTTTTATCGTATTTAAATTTTTTAGGTTGAATATATGCTTGCAATAAACGTGTGAATATTGATTCACAATGTTTACTTCCATAATCAATAAACCCAATCTTTTTCATTAATGTTTTTTTGGCTTCTATTGGATTATATTCAATCCAATCTAAAGGTCTTAATTTTTTTATTTTATCAAAATATGGAATTTTTGTTTTATTCTCATAAAATGATAGTAATGGATATTTTTTCAATTTCAACGTACCATATTTTTTTTGAATCGCCTTAATATTGTCCGAATCATATGCATCAAATCCCCACGAAATTGGTGTTATACTTTCTCCTACCCAATTATGTCCGCTAATAAAATACTTTATTTTATTTTTTCCCATATATTTATATAATTCTGCAAAAAAAGCATGATCTTGTGGTATATCTAAATTTGGAACTTCAGCTCTAAAATATGCTCTTTGTAAATCCATCATTTCCTTTTCATCAATTTTTATTGTTTTTAAATCAATGTTGCATTTTTCTTTTATTATTTTTACATTTTTATTAGAAATATCAGTATTCCAACCACCATCAATATGTATACCTAGAATTCTTAAATTTTCCTTTCTAAGCAAATATACTAAATATGAGCTAT
>JBAYZJ010000175.1:0-2974 GCA_041672565.1 Endomicrobiaceae bacterium | reverse complement strand
AACTTCTTTGTGTTTTTCTTCGGCGTTTTTAGTATCTTTAATTACAATCGCCCCAACAGGATAAAATATTTTTAACACCAACTCATATGCATTCCATGCACAATCCTTTTCAAGATTAGATGAATCCATTTCAAGTATAGCCTTTAAACGACCACCAGAAGACTGTGCTTTATATTTATTATAATTTGCAAGCTTTGCCGCCTCGGTATCGTTATCTTTGATATAACTCAACACACTACAAGTTTCAAGTACATGACCGGCAATTATAAATGCATCATAATATCTCTGATTATCAAATAATACCACAAATGATTTTACAGCTTCACAAACACGATTATACAGATTCCATATTATATATCGCATTTCATGTTCATTACCATTAAACTGTGGCTGAGGCATAGGCTTAAATTCACGAATAATTTTGATTTTGTTACCTATTGTAAAATCTACCATAAATCAGAACCCTTTTATTAATGACAAATAGAATATTATTATAATAGCAAAAATAAAATTATATCATGTATTAATTTTTTTATTTTCTATCATTTTGGAGAAATTAGCAAATCAACTAAATCACAAAAAATCGACGGCAAGGGCTTTGAATAGAAGTTGGATTTCGGGTTTGTTTTTATATGAAAATTTTGGTAAGCGGTGTTTGTTGCTTTTGTGTTATTTAAAAGGCGATATCTGTTTTTAATAACTATTCTTCTTGAAATTGTTTTGCACTTATTCTTTTTTCTTTTTTTGATTTTGAAAGTATTATTAAGGCAAGTATCAGGGCGGATATTCCGCCTGCGAGTTTTCCTGCCACTACGGATAAAATCATTTCTTTATTGACGCCTGCCGTAAATCCTAGATGATCTCCGAGTGCAAACCCGGCGCTTACGGCAAAAGCCGAATTTAAAATCAGTCCGCGTTCATCCATATATTTTATAAGAGAGACCATGGCTATCGTATTTGCAAGGGCTGCTGTTAAACCTTCTACCGACTTTTCGTTGACTTTCAATAAAAGCGCAAATTTCGCTAGGTATTTATGTAAGATTTTATTTAAAATATAAACTAAACTGAAAGCCCCCGCAAGAACTATTACTATACCGCCTACTATCGCAAAAGCTTTGCTTATCGGATCCATTCCTTTTATTATTACAAACCCGGTCGTTCCTTCTATTGCTGCGGCGATAAGCGTAAGTGTCAAAAAAATTCCTACAAGTTTCCCGAATATCAGAAAAATTTTAATTGCGGTTTTAGGAGTAAAAATCAAACCTGAGGCGATAATTCCGGAAAAAATTATTGCAGGAATCAGATTTCTGAGCATAAATAAAAAATCGTATCCTGCCAAGGCTCCGCCTGTAAAGCAGCCGAGAGGGATTGTTATTATTCCGATCATAATTCCTTTTGCTATATGAGGGCGGTTTTGCGGTGAGGCTACGGTTAAAATATAAGGAATAAGAAAAGAAACCGTAATGCCGAGCATTGATCCTAAAATTAAACCTGAAAAATTTCCCGCATCTGCGTTTCCGTTTGCCATTACTGCGGCCAAAGGATAAGCTCCTGTATCGTTCCCGAGAATCGTTCCGGCAAACATTGCCGGTTCCGCTCCGAAAAGATCATATAAGGGGGTTATGATCTTTGTGAGCGGAACTGCAAGCGCCGGAGCGGCGCAAAGAGCGCCGATCATATATGTCGCGAGCGTTCCCATAGCGTTGAATGCTTCTTTATATTTATCTCCAAGTCCAAACTTATTGCCGAAACAGTAATCGATGCCGGCAAGCGCCATAAGGGCAAGCATTATGCATAAAATAATATCATTCATTTTCAGCGTGGGTTATCAAACTGTTGATTTCTTTTCTTACAGCGATAAATTCAGGCTCGTCTTTCATATCAAGAGTCCTTTCGTAAGGCAAATAAACCGGAAAATCAGATTTTATTTTTCCTGGATGCGCATCCATAACGTAAACTCTCTGGGATAAAAAAACAGCTTCTTCTATGTCATGCGTAACAAAAATTACGGTTGTTTTTTCCGTCTGCCAAATCTGGCGCATTAAAAGCTGCATGGATGCTTTTGTATGCGGGTCTAAAGCGCCGAACGGTTCGTCCATAAGCAAAACTTCGGGGCTGTTTGCCAAAGCTCTGGCTATCGCAACTCTTTGTTTCATTCCTCCGGAAAGTTCTTTAGGATAACTTTTTCTAAATTTTGACAGACCTACGCGTTTAACGTATTTGTCAACTATTTTCTCCCTTTTATCTTTAGGCATATTTTTTATTTTTAAGCCGAATTCGATATTTTTTTCTACTGTAAGCCATGGGAAAAGAGTATATCCCTGAAAAACCATTCCTCTGTCAGCGCCCGGACCTGTAAGCTCGGTATCATTTAAAACTATTTTGCCGCCGGTTTTATCTTCCAAACCGCCGATTATTTTAAGCAGAGTGGATTTTCCGCATCCTGAAGGACCTACAATGCTTACGAATTCATTCGCCAATACGTCGATATTTATATTTTCGAGAGCATAAACTAAACCGTTTTTTGAAGGATAGTTTTTTTCGACGCCTCTCAAATAAATTTTTGAGGTTGCCAGTCTTCCGCTTAATCTGCATTCGTTTAAATTGTCAGGTGTCATTTGCTCCCCCAGTCTACCCAGCGAAAAATCTTTTTGGTTGCATAGGCGAATATTTTATCTGTAAATACGCCGAGAGTTCCTATAATCAATATGCCGGCAAAGATAGCTTCGGTTTTTAAAACTCTTTGCGCTTTTAATATTGCGTATCCTAAACCTGAGTTTGCGGCGACAAGTTCGGCGACTATAAGATATGTCCACGCCCAGCCGATCATCATTCTCATCATTTCAAAAAGTCTCGGCATGATTGCCGGAATTATAACTTTCATTATCGTCTTTCGTCTGCCTGCGCCTAAAGTGTACGCGGCGTTTATAAGGTCATCCGGAATAGCGCGCACAATGTCTGCTGTCATAGGTAT
>JBAYZJ010000174.1:0-2979 GCA_041672565.1 Endomicrobiaceae bacterium | reverse complement strand
TCAGATTCTGTTTTGTGTAAATTTTCAATTGTATTAACAATAGTTTCTATGAAATTTTCGGCTATGATTTTCTGAGAAATAATGTCTATATCTATAATGGAACCAATTAATGTTTTATTGTCTATTTGAAAGTTGATTTTATTATGAAGTTGAATTATTTGTAAAAAATTATTATTATTGGTTTCGGTCTTAAATGAAAATGTTTTATTTGCAATAGAATCAAATGAAAGATTAATCTCAAAATTTGAAACATCACATAAATTTTGTTTAAAATAATTAATATATCTTAAACCCATTTGTTCAATTTCTTTAAAGCAATCACCTTTTATTAATTCTGATAGGATATTGATTATAGTATTGTTCCAGTTTGTCCATCCCTTATAAGGTTTAATATTGCTAAAAAAAATAACATTAGGACCTAATCCAATACTTATGTTATCTTTGATTAATTTATAATGAGCACTATATTTCAAAGAAGGGTCGTTTAATCTAATATTTTCAGGAATCTGATAAATAGGAAGTCTTACGATTTCCGGATAAGTAAATATTTCATTTATAATATTATAAAAAATACCAAAAACTGCATCATCTGGAAATTTTGATGAAAATTTTATTTCAAAAATGGCTTCCTGGATAGGACATATATCTAATCTAAATTTTAAGCTACTCATATCAAACTCCTTAATATAACAAACTAATATATTGTGAATTGTGTCAAGAATTATTTTTTTCTTTTCAAATTAATTACCTACATTCTCCGGAGAACATACCTGAAAGTCCTCCATATATATCTATTAAAAAAAAGTTTTTCCATGTGTACCCCTTTTTTCAAAAATGGTGTACTTTAATAATATCTTTATTCTAAATAAAATATTAAATATCTATTTATTAGTATCTTAGATATTAAAACACAGCGTTTACACAGGCAACACAGCTACACAGGTAATAGCACAGCTAAAAAAAAGACTGTGTTGTTTTAATTTGTTGAAAAATAGATATTTACGAGAGCTAAACACAGCTACACAGGCTTTGAGATACTGTGTAGCTTTATAAAACCAAAAAAAATAATCATCTTGACTGATTTTCAGACATTCCTTTGTTGTAATTTTATAAGTAAAGATTGGCAGTCTAAGAGCTCTAAGCGTCTTTTAGTAAGTTCAGAATCAAGCTCTTTGTTATGAGCTTGCAAGTCGTTATGCTCTTTTTCAAGAGTATCAATCGTTTTTTTTAAGGCTTGAATTTCTTTTTTTAGCTGTTCAAGTTCTTGATTTGCAATATCAGTTTGGAACATCTCACCTTTACCGGTAAGAAACCAATTCATGTTAATATTACATTTTTCTGCTAATTTATTTAAAAAATCGGCAGATGGAGTCCGTTCATTTTTCTCATAATTAGAGATAGCAGATTGACTTACTTCAAGAAAATCAGAAAATTCTTTTTGACTTTTCTTCAGTTTCTTTCTTATTAGCTTAACTTTTACACCAAACATAATTAACTCCTATTATAATTACCTACATTCTCCGGAGAACCGATCTGAAAGTCCTCCATATATATCTATTAAAAAAAAGTTTTTCCACATAGACCCCTTTTTTCAAAAATGGTGTACTTTAATAATATCTTTATTCTAAATAAAATATTAAATATCTATTTATTAGTATCTTAGAAAATTAGAATAATGGAACACCTATGGAACACCTGGAACACCGGAACACCAAACGGAACACTTACAAAAAAAGGTGTTCCGTTTTAACTTATTGTTATTCATATAAATATGTAAATATGGAACACCGGAACACCATTTGAGAGGGTGTTCCACATATAAAACCAAAAAAATAATCATCTTGACTGATTTTTAAGCATTCCTTTGCTGTAATTTAATAAGTAATTGCTGACAGTCTAAGAGTTCTAAGCGTCTTTTAGTAAGTTCAGAATCAAGCTCTTTGTTATGAGCTTGCAAGTCGTTATGCTCTTTTTCAAGAGTATCAATCGTTTTTTTTAAAGTTTGAATCTCTTTTTTTAGCTGTTCAAGTTCTTGGTTTGCGATATCGGTCTGGAACATTTCACCTTTACCGGTTAAAATCCAATTAATATTTACATTACAATTCTCTGATAGTTTTTCTAAAATTTCTGAAGATGGGTTGTTTTCGTTTTTTTCATAACGAGATATAGTTGATTGATTTGTTTCAAGTTTTTTAGCAAAATCAATTTGAGATAGTTTTAGTTTTTTCCGTACATTTTTAAATCTTACTGAAAACATAATAGACTCCTTTATAAAAAATTATCTACTTTTGCATAATTTAGCTTGACAAATATGCGAAAGTATATATTATGACTTCTATAATAGAAGTAAATAGGAGTTTTGTCAATGACTAAAGTAGAAAAAGTGAAAATATCAGATGACTTAAAGGTTTATAGAGTTTTGCGACATTTGTTGCAAAAAGACATAGCTGAAGCATTAGGTTTATCACAACGAACGATTTCTTATGTAGAGAAATGTAAATTTTCTGAGGTATCAGACAAGACGCTTTTGCGGATACAGGAATATTTACAAAAAAATCAATAGATTTTGACAGATCTTAATAAAGATACATAGAGTGTTGTGCTTAGTTTTAGATACCTGATCTACAAGGTACCTCCGGGAGGGAAATTTCCCTCTTGGAGCTTACCTGTAGGTTGGTTGTAAAATAGTAACGCAGATTATGCGGATTTACACAGATTTTTATTGACAGAAAAGATATTAGTTCTATCTTAGAAATTAATATGAGAAAGGAGAAGAGTAATGGTCAAGAAAGAGTTGAAAGATAAAGCCAGACAATATAAAAGAGCAGTAATAAGACGATTAGATACTCTTTCGAGAAATGAGTGTGCTCATCCTAATTGTACAAAGCAGTTAATTGCTGAAGATGGTGTTTCAATAATTGGAAAAATTTGTCACATAGCAGCAGCGAGTAAAAAAGGTCCAAGATTTGACGAGAATAT
>JBAYZJ010000173.1:0-2989 GCA_041672565.1 Endomicrobiaceae bacterium | reverse complement strand
GAAATCTGGTCTAAAATCTTTCATTTCACTTAAAATAAGAGACTGCATAATACTGTCAAAAGATTTTCTGCCGTCTATTGACTGAACAGATATAAATAAAGGAGCCAAAGTTTCCATAACATCCATAATAAAAGCTCTGTTTGTTTCAATATTTGCGGTAAATAAATCAAGCAAAGCATTTATCTGCTCATATGCAATTTTATATTTTTCAGATTTGCTTTTATTTTCAGCTGCTTTTAAATTATTTAATATTTCAGCATATTGTTCACTGATACCGGAAGTTTTTTCATATTTAATATTTTTCTTAACATATTCTAATCTTGCTATTATGTCATGTAAAGTTATTTTATAATTTTCTATTATCTTTGCATTAACCGATTTGTTTTTTATGTTCTTCGAGGTAAACAAAACATCATCAGAATCTTTCTCCCCTAAGACTGCTTCGTTAAATTCTTTTTCCCATTCATATCCTTTGGCAAAATTAACATAAGGCACTGTTTTGCAATATCCATTTTTACGCAATGCTTTAAAAACGGCATATGCATATTTTTTATCTAAGGTATATATAAATTCTGCAAATTTCAAATAATTATGTTCGTAAAGTTTTGTCTTCTCGATGATAGAAGAAATTTCATCTTCCCATTTATCAACCGAAGAAAACTTAACAGGCGACGGAAACGGCAAAATTTCATTTTCATAAAGTATGTCTATTATTTTCTCAGAAATTGTATTATCGGTATCATAAAAATATTCTGCAACATATAAAAGTTGTTCTTTAAATCTTGATGAACCGGTTCTTCTGCCTTCTGAAATCCCGAAATCAACAGCCTTATCAAACAAACTGCCTCCGTAAGAATCTTTCAAATAAACAGAATAAATCAAAACGGCTTCCAATAAATAATTGAAATTAAAATATGAATCTTTGCTGTCTCGTAATGAAACTATAAAATTAAATAAATCATTGACTGATTTTGAAAGCAAATCGTATTTTTCTTTATTTGAAACGGAACTATTCCTTTCAAGATTGTTTAAAATGGAATTAATTGCATCCATGGCTCTCTTATCTTCAGAATACCCTCTTACAGAAGTATTTTTTAATATTTCCCTTGTCTTTGAAACAAAAGAATTAATCTCCTCATCAACATTGCTATACCTTTTGTCAAAAATACTCAGAACGCCTGATTTTATTTTTCCCGACACCGACATAAAATTATAAACAGAATGCATAACTGTCGATACTCCAAGAGCAAAAAACGGCATTCCCGGAAAAATAACAGATACAGCTAAATAAGATGCTGTCAATATAATTGAAGAAATAAACAAAGTTTTTAAATTAAGATTATTTTTATTATGAATATTAAAATTAGAATTAATTTTAGCGGCAATAATATGAACAATAGGAAATGCCAGCACCCCTGACAGAAAAACACTTAAAAAAGGCACTATTGATCCTGAATTACCGATAAACAAACCTGAAATTGTAAAAGGAATAAACCTGAATACAGCTTCTTCCCATACGGGGGCAACAAAACACGTATAAAATTTATATATTGATGATTTTGAATTTATAAATAAACTATTAAGAATTGACAACACCTGAGATGAAGGTTTCAATTTGATTACAGAATAATCACGATCTCCTGCTTCCGATATATAACCGCCTTTGATTGAAAAACCGGTTTTTATTTTTGACAACTCATTTTCTCTGTTTATTTCATATATCTTATCATTCAATTTAGATACTAAATCCGCAAGTTGCTGTCTTGATTGCATATTGCCGGAATCAAACAAATTCTTGTCTGAGATTCTTCCCAAATTAATAAAAACTGTTTTAGGCATACCGTATTTACCAGTATTTTTTAAAATATTACGCATACTCAAAACTTGAGAAATAAGTTCTTTATTTGTTATTTCCAAAATAATTGTTCCGTCAGACATTAACTTTATTTTACCTTCTAATGAAAACTTGGAAGAATTTAAAAATTTAATAAGTTCCTCCGTATCTTTGAAAACAGCATCCGTCATGTTTTTTACATTTACGGCAGAATCTATCTGAGTTTCAGCCACTTCCGAATTTAAGCCATACGCTATACCGACATGTAATTTATCTGCAGGCATAAAAAGAACAGAATCTCCTGAAATTGAACCAAGCACATCTATTATTTTCTTATTTATTTTTTTTCTTGCAGAATTTGAAGGTTCAATAACAATTGACGGCACGGCATATCTGGTACTTCCGAAATATTTGTCAATCATATCAAGAGTTTTATAAACATCAAACTTGGCATAAGTTTGTATAGTCCCGGTATTGTCAAGCAAATACTCATAAGAGCTTTTTGCATTATTGTCAGAATTATCTTTATATGTAACTGAAAATTTTGCATCTGTGTCAGATAAAGAATCTACCGAACATTTATCCAAAGAAATATTCCCCGTAGATTTTGACTGAGAAACTTTACTGATAATCTCATTTATATATAGGATTTTTTCTTCTTTCGATAACGATGTATTTGAATTTAATTCAACAAAAGCGCTTGCAAGTATTTTAGGGAAACTTATGTTTAAAGGTTCTTCATCTATAGGTCTTATATTAACAGAAGCATTCAATATACCGGCATATTCCTGTATAGTGTCTAAATAGACATTGTTCAATTTTGAATCAGCATGTGTTATCTTTGGAGTAATAACTGCATAAGAAACCTTTTTTGCATCAAATATTTTCTCAAGCCCCTTGCTGTGAAATCCGCCTGTTATAACTAATTTTATTTTTTTATTTTTTACAATATCAGTTATGTCTTTATCTTTTATCTGCATACTGCCGGAAAAAGCAGACTTAGACAACAGCGCATCGGCAAATATTCTATCCCTTTTTAAATTATTTTCATGATACTTCGATAACATTTGAGTATATTTGTCCAATTCTTTTGCGGTGTTTTCAGAAAAATATGAATTCCATATATGTCTGAATTCGGTAAATTTTTCTTTAAAT
>JBAYZJ010000172.1:0-3000 GCA_041672565.1 Endomicrobiaceae bacterium | reverse complement strand
TCAATATACTCGGCATCTCGGCGTTTATATTCGGAATTATGTTCGCTTTTTTGGAGATGCCTGCTTGTCCATGCTGCGGCGCGGTTCTTATGGTTATAGCAAGTTTTGTCGTTTTGAAAGGTTCTTTAATATATTCGGGACTTGTATTTTTTAGCTTTGCAGCGGGTCAAAGTCTGCCGATACTTGTTATAGGATTATCAACAGGCATTCTTAAAAACCTCGTGAAAAAAACAGAAAAACTTGAAAATATTATAGCTTTTGCGGCGGCAAACATTCTTGTAGTAACCGGAGTTTTTCTATTGTTTATAGCTTAAGGAATTTTTATGAATTATACTTCTCATTCTGAATGTTGTTCATGCGGACATCATCACGATCATAACGAGAGTCATTTAAATATTTTAAAAAAATGGATTCTTCTTCTGGTTATTGTTACGGTCATTCTGTTTTTTCTTAAACCTTTCATAATAAGTCAGATGCTTGCCAGGAGTTCTTCTTATTACGGTTATTTTTTATACGATGAAACAGCGCGCATGTGCAGAAAAGTTGTTTTTATTGATAAAGATAATATTAGGGCATTAAAAATGCTCGGATATGCGTACAGGGGAGCTGGGGATATGCAGAAATCGGCGGATGCTTTTGAAAAAGTTTTTAAGCTTAATCCGAAAGATAAAGGAGCAATTTTTGATTTGGCGACTGCATACTATTCTTGTAAAAGATATTCAGAGGCATATAAATATTTTGAAATGATTATTAAGGCAGGACCTGATAAAACAGGTTCTTTAAATATTAATGTTTTGAATTATTACAACAGTTCTCTGACAATGCTTGAAAAATGCCGTATAAAATCTGGACAAAATTTGTTTTCGGAGAAAAAGTCTGATGAAAAACATTAATTTATTAATTTTGGCCGTTTTAGTTTTTATTATTACGGTAAGTATTTCCGTTTTTGCATATTCAGACGACGGCAACGGCAGACAAAAAATAATTGAAATAGATTTCAATTTACTTGAAACTTTAAATAATTATGTTACGGAAGATGAAAGCGATTTAAAAGAAATCCCGGGCAATATACAATATCTTAACGGTAAAAACGTAAAAGTAACAGGTTATTTTATGGTGCCGGCTGATGCTTCGGCGTCGGAAACTCCGGTAGACAATTTTGCCGTAAGTAAAAATGCTTACGGATGTTCATGCTGTACGTGGGGACCTGCTCCGACTATATTCAATACCATTATGGTCTCTATGAAAAAGGGGACGGTAATTTCGAAGCCGTTTCCTCCTTTGGTTGAAGTTAAAGGGATTTTTATTATAAGGAAAAGACAAATAAAAGATTATGACGGCTCAAAAAGGCTTGACGTAATTTATTATATAAAAGATGCCGAAGTCGTAAAAAAGAAAAAATCTTTATTTTAGATACGGAGGAAAGAGAATGTTAAAAAAAATAACGGCAGAGCTGTTAGTATTGATGACGGCGGTTTTTTTTGTTTATGCAAAAGATACGACAACGGGTAAAGTTGAGGTAATTACGACTTTATTTCCGACTTATGATTTTGTGAGACAGATAGGAAAAGATAAAGTAAATGTTCATTTACTCCTTCCGCCGGGGGTGGAACCGCATACCTTTGAACCGAAACCTCAGGATATAGTAAAAATTAACAGAGCGGATATATTTGTTTATACCGGTAAATATATGGAACCGTGGGTTGAAGAACTTTTGCAGGGAATACCAAATAAAAATCTTGAAATAGTTGATGCGAGTACGGGAATAAGCCTTATTTCTGAAAAAGACGATGATAATGACGGGCATGAAGAACACGGAGAACATTCCGAACATCATGATAATAAAGAACATCACCATCATCACGCCGGAAAAGATCCGCATATATGGTTAGATTTTGATAATGACAAAATTATGGTTGATACGATAGTGAAAGCCCTTTGCGAAAAAGACTTCGACAATAAAGATTTTTATATGAAGAATGCGGAAGAATATAAAAATAAACTTACGGATTTGGACAAAAGATTTAAAGAAACGCTTTCTACCGCAAAACACAGGACTATTATTTACGGCGGACATTTTGCTTTCGGATATTTTGCAAAACGTTACGGATTAGAACATGATTCTCCGTATGAGGGTTTTTCTCCTAATGCCGAGCCGAGTCCTAAAGTTTTGGGAGAACTGATAAAAAAACTTAAAGCATCAGGAATAAAATATATTTATTATGAGGAACTTCTTGATCCTAAAGTAGCGCGTACGATTTCGGAAGCTACCGGAGCTAAACTTGAGCTTTTGCACGGAGCGCACAACGTAAGCAAATCAGAACTTGAAAAAGGAATAACTTTTATTTCTATTATGGAAAATAATCTTAAAAAATTAAAGGAAGGTTTAGAGTGCCGTTAGAAATTATACAAGCGAAAGATCTCAGCGTAAAATATGGAGATATAGAAGCTCTTTCAAAAGTTTCTTTTGAAATTGAAGACGGAGATTATGTAGGCATTGTAGGTCCGAACGGTTCCGGAAAATCCACGCTTATAAAATCGCTTTTGGGACTTATACCTTTTGAAGGTGAAATACTTTTCCACGGAGAAAGTTTGTCTGAATTTATGGTTATGCATAAAGTGGGGTATCTGCCTCAAAAAATGTCTTTTATTGACCAGAGATTTCCGGCAACGGCAATGGAAATAGTCGTATCCGGTTTGTATTGTCTTAAAAAATTTCCTAAAAGAGTTACGCGTAATGATTATCAGACTGCGGGTAAAATAATGGAAACTCTGGGAATAAGCGGTCTTGCGGATCGTTCCGTAGGCAAGCTTTCAGGCGGACAGCAGCAGCGCGTTCTGCTTGCAAGAGCTTTGATAAATTCGCCGCAGCTTTTGATTTTGGATGAACCTACCGTAGCTCTTGATCCGCAGTCAAGAGAAACTTTTGCTTTGACCGTTCAAAAACTTAACCGTGAGCACGGAGTAACGATACTCCTTGTTTCGCACGATGCCGGTTCT
>JBAYZJ010000171.1:0-3031 GCA_041672565.1 Endomicrobiaceae bacterium | reverse complement strand
GAAAGGCGAAGCTTTTATGAGCAAATATCATCCTTTAAAAGATTTGGCTCCGAGAGATATTGTCGCAAGAGCAATAGATACTGAACTGAAAAATAACGGAGATCATTTTGTATATCTTGATATAACCGACAAACCTAAGAAATTTTTTCTTAAAAGATTTCCTAATATTTATGAAAAATGTTTAAAGTATGGAATTGATATGTCAAAAGATATGATTCCCGTAGTTCCTGCGGCGCATTATTGCTGCGGCGGAGTTAACGTTGATAAATATGCGCAGACAAATATAACGAATCTTTTTGCTATAGGAGAAGCTGCGTGCAACGGAGTTCACGGGGCAAACAGACTTGCTTCAAATTCTTTATTAGACGGACTTGTCTCGGCAGATTTAGCTTACCAGAAAGCAAAAGAAATAATTGATTCAATAAAAATAAACGAAAATAGAAAAGATTTTATAAATGAAAGTACGGATAATAACAGTGATCCTGCAATAATGCTTCAAAATTGGGAAGAAATAAGAAGGTTAATGTGGCATTACGCCGGTATTGTAAGAACCGATGACAGATTGTCGATGGCGTTAAAAAGAATAAAAATATTAAAGGGTGAGGCGGAACAGCATTTTGAAAATTTTAAGGTCAGTATTGAACTTCTTGAACTTAGAAATATATTGGATGTAGCGGAAATAGTGGTTATGTCCGCTATGGCAAGAAAAGAAAGCGTTGGGTTGCATTACAGTTTGGATTATCCTGAGAAATCCACAAAAAAAACTAAAACTATTATAAATAAGCGGCAGAGCAGAGAGTAAGTCCAAGATGGATATAATTAAAATAAGAGGTGCAAGGCAGCACAATTTAAAAAATATTGATATAAATATACCCAAAAACAAACTTGTTGTAATAACAGGTTTGTCCGGGTCTGGAAAGTCATCTCTTGCTTTTGACACAATATACGCCGAAGGGCAAAGAAGATATGTGGAATCGTTGTCGGCTTACGCCAGGCAGTTTTTGGATTTAATGGAAAAACCTGACGTGGATATAATTGAAGGGTTATCTCCGGCAATATCAATAGAGCAAAGAAATCCGTCTCACAATCCAAGATCTACAGTAGGAACAGTAACGGAAATTTACGATTATTTAAGACTTTTGTTTGCCAGAATAGGAACGGCTCATTGTCCTAAATGCGGTAAAACGGTTAAACCACAGTCTTCCCAGCAGATTATTGATGAGATAATGAAACTTGAAGAAGACGCAATGATTTATATCCTTGCGCCCTTGGTAAAAGGAAGAACAGGAACATATGAAGAGCTTTTTGCAAGACTTTTAAAAGAAGGTTATACAAAAATAAGAGTTGACGGGAAAATATACAGTCTTGACGAAAGCATACAACTGGACAGATATAAGAAACATACGATAGATATTTTAGTTGACAGAATAAAAATTAATCAGGAATCAAAAACAAGAATAGCAGATTCAGTCGAGACTTCTTTAAAACAATCAAAAGGATTAGTGTCTGTTTGTGTATTGGACGGCAGTAGAAATATAAAAAAAGAAACTGTATACAGCGAACATTACGCCTGTACCGACTGCGGAATAAACATACCGGAGATAGAACCCAGGCTGTTTTCTTTTAATCTGCCTCACGGAGCATGTCCGGAATGCGGAGGTATAGGAAATAAAATAGAAATAAATGAAGATTTAGTCGTGCCTGATAAAAGCAGATCTCTTGAACAAGGAGCTCTTCAGGCATGGTCTGAACCTATTACAACAAGAACTCACAGATGGAAAAATTCATGGACGGGATATTATACGGAATTGATTGAAGATATATGCAAGAAACATAAAATCCCTTTAAATAGACCATGGAAAGATTTAACTCCGCAGCAGAAAAAAATATTGTTTTACGGAAAGGATGACTTTGAAGGAGTTATCGTAAATCTTCAAAGAAGATATTCCGAAACAGAATCCGATTTTGTGCGCAATGCCATATATTCTAAATATATGTCGCAGAAGCTGTGTCCCGTGTGCAAAGGCAAAAGGTTAAGAAAAGAAGCGCTGTCAATTCTTATAAACAACAAGTCAATAGCCGATGTAACTTCAATGTCAGTATCGCAGGCATGCGGGTTTTTTAACAATATAAAACTTAATGAAAAAGAAAAGACAATAGCAAAAACTATTCTGAAAGAAATAAAATCAAGGCTCAGTTTTTTAAATAATGTCGGTTTGGGATATTTGAATATTGACAGAGAAAGTTCAACTTTGTCCGGCGGTGAAGCGCAGAGAATTCATCTGGCGACTCAGATAGGTTCAGGACTTACTGGCGTTTTATATGTTCTTGACGAGCCTTCTATAGGACTTCATCAGAGAGATAACAATAAGCTTTTACAGACATTGGAGACATTAAGAGATTTAGGCAATACTCTGATAATCGTTGAACATGATGAAGACACTATGAGGAAATCTGATTATTTGATTGATTTGGGTCCCGGGGCGGGTATTCACGGCGGAAAAATTGTGGCTTGCGGTACAATAGACGAAGTTTTAAAAGATAAAAAATCTTTAACTGCGCAATATTTAAACGGTAAAATATCAATCCCTGTTCCTAAAAAAAGAAAAAGAAGCAACGGCAGATTCCTTTCAGTAAAAGGCGCTGAACAATTTAATCTGAAAAAAATAGATGTGGACATACCTTTGGGAATGTTTGTATGTATTACGGGAGTTTCAGGATCCGGCAAATCGACTTTAGTTCATGAAATAATTTACAAAGCTCTTGCCCGGAAAATTTACCGTTCAAAAGACGTACCGGGCAAATACAGGGAAATAGAAGGGATTGAGCATATAGATAAAGTTATAATTGTAGATCAGTCTCCGATAGGAAGAACTCCAAGGTCAAATCCTGCTACATATACGGGGGCGTTTTCAATTATAAGAGATTTATTTGCGAAAACAGCCGAAGCAAAAGCCAGAGGATATACGGCGGGCAGATTTTCATTTAATGTAAAAGGCGGCAGATGCGAAAATTGTCAGGGAGACGGAAC
>JBAYZJ010000170.1:0-3062 GCA_041672565.1 Endomicrobiaceae bacterium | reverse complement strand
TTTCTTTTTTATTTCTTCGTAATCCGAACTTTCCTGTATCCATTGGGAACCTATGTTTGATGTCATAATAATTACCGTATTTTTAAAATCCACGGTTCTTCCCTGACTGTCGGTAAGCCTTCCGTCATCCAATAACTGAAGCATTATGTTAAAAACTTCGGGATGCGCTTTTTCTATTTCATCAAACAGAACTACTGAATAAGGTCTTCTTCTTACTGCCTCGGTTAACTGTCCGCCTTCTTCAAAACCTACATATCCCGGAGGCGCTCCTATTAATTTTGATACGGCATGTTTTTCCATATATTCAGACATATCTATTCTGACAATATTTTTTTCATCGTCAAACAAAAGTTCCGCCAATGCTTTAGCAAGTTCTGTTTTACCTACGCCGGTAGGACCAAGAAATATAAACGAACCCATAGGTTTATTTGGATCAGATATTCCTGATCTTGACCTTCTTACCGCGTTTGAAATTGCTATTACGGCATCGTCTTGTCCGATTACTCTTTCATGCAGTCTGTCTTCCATTTTTAACAGTTTATGCATTTCTCCTTCAAGCATTCTTGAAACAGGTATTCCTGTCCACTTGCTTATAACCGATGCTATGTCATCGTCGTCAACTTCCTCTTTAAGCATTTTTTTATCAGACTGAATCTTTGCAAGTTTTTTGTTTTCTTTTTCCAGCTCTTCCTGAACTTTTGGAATTTTGCCGTAGCGTATTTCGGCGACTTTATTTAATTCTCCGTTTCTTTCCGCTTTTTGTTCGTCAATTTTTAACCGGTCTATATCCTGTTTTAGTTTTCTTATTGAAGATATTGCGTCTTTTTCTTTCTGCCAGTGGACTTTCATTGCGCTTGAAGAATTTTTAAGTTTTTCAATTTCGGATTCAATCGCAGCAAGTCTTTCTTTTGAAGCGGAGTCATTGTCTTTTTTTACCGCCTGCTTTTCAATTTCCAACTGTCTGATTTTCCTTTCAACGGTATCAAGCTCTGTAGGCATTGAATCAATTTCTATCCTTAATTTGCTGGCTGCTTCATCTATTAAGTCTATTGCTTTATCCGGCAGAAATCTGTCCGTAATGTATCTCGAGCTTAATGTTGCTGCGGCTACAAGAGCAGAATCTTTTATTTTTACGCCGTGGTGAACCTCATATTTTTCTTTTAATCCTCTTAATATTGCGATAGTGTCTTCTATGGAAGGTTCACCCGTGTAAACGGTTTGGAATCTTCTTTCAAGAGCTTTATCTTTTTCAATATATTTTCTGTATTCGTCAAGAGTTGTAGCTCCTATAAGTTTAAGTTCTCCTCTTGCGAGCAGCGGCTTTAACATATTTCCGGCGTCCATTGCGCCTTCGGTTGCGCCTGCTCCGACAATAGTGTGTATTTCATCGATAAACAAAATTATTTTACCCTGCGCCGCCTGAATTTCTTTCAATACGGCTTTTAATCTGTCTTCAAATTCTCCTCTGTATTTTGCGCCTGCTATTAAAGAGCCTAAATCCAAAGCTATGACTTTTTTGTCTTTTAATGATTCAGGAACGTCTCCCGATACTATTCTTTGGGCAAGTCCTTCAACTATAGCCGTTTTTCCTACGCCCGGTTCTCCTATAAGAACCGGATTATTTTTCGTTCTTCTGGACAGTACCTGAATACTTCTTCTTATTTCTTCGTCTCTTCCGATAACAGGATCAAGTTTTCCTCTTTTTGCAAGTTCTGTTAAATCTTTTCCGTATTTTTCAAGAGCCTGGTATTTATCATCAGGGTTTTGGTCGACAACTCTATTAGATCCTCTTATCTCAACCAGTGCTTTTAATACGGCATCTTTTGTTATTCCGTATTTCTTTAATGTTTTATATCCGTCTGAACTGTGGAATTCCAAAATTGCCAGCAGTAAATGCTCCGTTGAAACAAATTCGTCTTTCAAATCTTTTGCAATTTTTTCAGCAGTCGTAAACAGTTTGTTTAAATCCTGTGAGATATAAGTCTGGGCTCCGGAAACCTTCGGTTTTGCTTCAATAAGTTTCAGTATGTCCTGTTCTATAAGAGGCTTTAAATTTTGTTCTTCAGCCGATAATTTTGATACTATAGCTCCGACAATTCCCTGTTCCTGTTTTAATAATGCATACAAAAGATGTTCAGTAGAAAGTTCCTGATTGCCGTATTGCACGGCAAGATCCTGCATATCCGCAAGAGCTTCCTGTGATTTTATTGTAAATTTGGCTAAATTCATTTTTAACCTCCTTATATTTTTGGCACTCTTTGTAATTGAGTGCCAGTATAACATAAGAAAGTTAATTTGTCAATAGGTTTTTTCTGGTATTATAGATTTATAAATACACAGGCTAAAGAGCTTTTTATTTACAGAGTTTTTGCAGTGATCTGATAATTATTATCATTTCGGTAAAGATATTTGACAAAATAATTTTTTATAGATATAATTTTATCTATAAAAAAATATCTATTAATGTTCAAGTTGGTAAAAATCATTGAAAAATCAATTATTTTTAAATAATAAAAAAGATGTGCCGGAAGCTACTGTAAGAAGATTGCCGGTATATCGTCATTACTTAAAACAGTTGGAAAGCGACGGTATTATTTCTGTTTCCTGTACACAGATAGCAAACTGGCTGGGATTCAGTCCTATTCAGGTAAGAAAAGATATAGAATTTACCGGTATTGAAGGTAAGCCTAAAATAGGTTATGAATTAAAAGATTTAATTGCTCATATTGAAAATTTTTTATGTTTCCATACTAAAAATGAAGCTGTTTTGGTCGGTGCAGGCCATTTAGGTTATGCTCTTTTGGGATATCACGGCTTTAAGGAATTCGGTCTTGAAATAGTTGCGGCGTTTGACAACAGCCAAGACAAAATTGATAAGTTTATAAATTTCAAAAAAGTTTTTTCAATGGATAAACTTGAAGAAATGATATCAAGAATGAAAATACAAATCGGCATCTTAACCGTTCCTGCGTCATGCGCTCAGGCGCTTGCCGACAGAATGATTACAGCGGGTATAAAAGCTATTTGGAATTTTGCTCCCGTTAAAATTAATGTTCCGCAAG
>JBAYZJ010000169.1:0-3065 GCA_041672565.1 Endomicrobiaceae bacterium | reverse complement strand
GATGTTTATGCCTGTTTTAGGCTTAGGAATGACTACTTCTATCATGGTTGCGCAAAATATCGGAAGAAACAATACTTTTCTTGCTGAAAGAAGCGTTTATTCCGCACTGCATATTGCTTTCATACATGTTTTGTTTGTAATAAGCTGCTATTTGTTTTTGGCTGATTTTTTTATATCGCCGTTTTTAAAAGAATATCCTCCTGAACTTTATAATCAAATTTATCCTATTTGTATAACATTGCTGCAATTTCTAGCCGTATATGCCGTGGGTGATCCTCTATGCATAATATTTTCTTTTGCAATAAAAGGAGCAGGCGACACATCTTTTGTTATGAAAACGCTTGTTTTGTCAGTTATATTTGTTATTGTAATACCTTTAATTGTAATAGTTCTTGTTTTTAAGATGGGAGGACTTTATACAAGCTGGACGATTCTTACGGCAAATATAATTGTTTTGGCAACATCATTTTTTTTAAGATACAGAACAGGGAAATGGAAAAATATGCGGCTTATTAATCAAAATTAGCCGTGAATCATTTTTTTAATATCTCAATTTTTTATCAATCTCATAAAAAATCTTAAATATTAAAGGCGTAAGCAGTAAGTTATAGAGAATTGCCAGCCATACAAGGTGGGTAAGTTCAAAAGAAGCTTCCGATATCTGATTAGGCATTATTATATAAATTAAACTGATTCCGCATTGAGAAACAATAAGACAAATTGACATTACCAATACCTGCGTTACAGGTTGGTTTTTGTTAAGTTTTTTGTTAAACTTTCCTGCCAAAAAACCTGATATTGTAAAAGTTAAAGCTCTGATTCCAAATACATCCGTCGATAAAATATCCCATGTAAGACCGTACAAAAAACCAAGTAATTCTCCTTTAAGAGGACCTTTGTTTAAAGCTTTGTAGACTACAAACATCAAAATAAAATTAGGATATATACCTCCAAACGATATATATTTTGATAAAACAAATTGAAATATGATAAGAATAATATAATATAAAAGAGATATTATAAAAGAATGCATAAATTAGTTAACCTCGTTAGGGACTAAAACAACAACTTCATAAACTCTTTCGGTTTGAGAATACGGCATTACGCTTACATCGCTGTATTCTCCCGCATTTGTTTTTGATATTTTGATGATTTTTCCTATATCAATCCCTTTGTCAAATGAAGAGTTCAATTGACTTGTTATAATTTCATCGCCGGTTTTTAAATCAACTGACTGCGGAATGTAATTCAATTTCAAATATTGTGAATTATAACCGTCGGCTAAACAGTCTATTT
Source organism: Endomicrobiaceae bacterium (assembly GCA_041672565.1). Classification (GTDB taxonomy): domain Bacteria; phylum Elusimicrobiota; class Endomicrobiia; order Endomicrobiales; family Endomicrobiaceae; genus Praeruminimicrobium. The sequence continues at coordinate 1,769 of JBAYZJ010000169.1, read as the reverse complement.
GAGAATTTTTAATTTGTACCGGTATTGAAGAAAGAGAATTTGTAAGTAAAGCTACTTTGGATGTTGATTTAAAAACTTCCACAATTCTTCCTAAAGCGCAATACCGGGAATTGTTTACAATTGCAATGACAGGAGAATCTTTTTTTATTCCGTCTTTAGAACCTTTATTGATAATCATCCATTGAAACCATTGAGACGGTTCTCTTATAATTACGTTTGCGAATATTGTTGTTGAATCTTTTTTTTGAGGGAAATCAAGCAATTGTCTAAGTCTGACATTATCGTCTATTAAAGATTGATAATCTTTCAACTTGTCTGATAAATCAAGAATTTGTTGCTTTAATTTTATATTTTCCTGATTGACCTTAATTATATTAATAATGTTGAAAATAAGATTATTTGTTCCGGTAAAAGAATCGGAAGTAAATTTTATAGTAGGGGAAAGTATTGAATATGCAAGATATTTCACTGCTTGTACGGTCGGAGTCAACCTGGCTGAAATCATAAGCACGGAAATAAAAACTAATACCCAAAAGAGTCTGTTGGCATGTCTGTCTGATTTATTATTTGTATTGAAAGTCATAATTTATAAAGGAATATGAAAAATTAAATGATATTTCTTTTTTGAGCAAACTTTATATTATCAAGTTCTTCTAAATATATTCCAGTACCTCTGACAACACAAGTTAAAGGATCGTCGGCGATATTGATAGGCAATTCTGTTTCTTGTGCCAAAAGTTCTGCAAGACCTCTTAATAAAGCTCCTCCGCCTGCCAAAACAATTCCTCTGTCGACTAAATCAGCAGATAATTCCGCAGGAGTTTCTTCAAGAGTGTCTTTTATAACTTCAACTATTGATTTTACCGGTTCAGATAACGCTGAACGTATTTCTTCGGATGTTACGACTATAGTTTTAGGCAGACCTGTTACCTGGTCTCTTCCTTTTACTTCCATGCTTAATTCTTCTGTCATAGGAAATACCGAGCCTATTTCAATTTTAACGACTTCGGCAGTATTGTCGCCTATTAACAGATTGTATTTTCTTCTGAAATATTGAACGATTGCTTCATCCATTTTATCGCCGGCAATATCTACTGCTTTTGAGACTACCATTCCTCCGAGCGATATTACCGCAACATCTGTTGTTCCTCCGCCAATATCGACAATCATGTTTCCTTCAGCTTCCTGTATAGGAATTCCGGCTCCTATAGCGGCGGCCATAGGCTCTTCTATAATATGGACTTCTCTTGCGCCGGCTTGTTCTGCGGATTCTCTTACCGCTCTTCTTTCAACTTCTGTAATTCCCGAAGGCACGCCGATTACTATCCTAGGGTGCAGCAATCTTTTTGATTTATTAACTTTCTTAATAAAATATCTTATCATTTTTTCAGTCGCGGCAAAATCAGCTATGACGCCGTCTCTTAACGGTCTTACTGCAACAATATTTGCAGGAGTTTTGCCCAACATTTTTTTTGCTTCGGTTCCTATCGCTAAGACATTTTTTGTTTCTTTGTCCATTGCGACTACAGACGGCTCTGTTAAAACTATGCCTTGTCCTTTTACATAAACAAGCACGGCAGCCGTTCCCAAATCAATCCCTAAATCATTTGAAAATAACTTGAAAAGATAATTAAACATTTTAACCTTCTATAATAGATAAATTTTATAAATGCTTCGAATCTAATTATTATACTAAAAATATAATAAAAAACAATGCTTTTGAATTTTTGTTTAAGATGTAAAATAGTGGTATCTTTATTTTTTTTATA
>JBAYZJ010000168.1:0-3067 GCA_041672565.1 Endomicrobiaceae bacterium | reverse complement strand
ATGCTGTTTTTGGACTTGAGGATAATATGTTCTACAAGCATCCTTGCTTGTAGCAATAAAACGTTCTACAAGCATCCTTGCTTGTAGCAAAAAGAGTGCAAGCAGGGATGCTCGCACAACATTTCATCATTTTCGCCTTGATTAATACGGGTAGTCCTATGTGTCTACCCTTAGAATTCTATTTCTTACAAATCCGTCAAAATATTCAATTTTAGACTAAAAATATCCTAACAACACCAAACAAAAAAAACTAAAAACTGATTTATTTTTAAAATTTTTCAACCCAAGAAAAAACCCGTAAACCCGTAAACCCGCTTTTATAAAAAAATGAAAAAATCATAACTTATCAAAAAAACCCGTAAACCCGTAAACCCGCTTACAGTGTAATTTACGTTTATTTTTAATTAGTTCACACATTTTTTCTTGACAGACTTCAGATAAATAAATATTCTGCTTAGAGTATTATGAAAGGATTTATTTATGGTAAAACAATCTAAAGGTAATCATCGAACTGTCACATTTATTCAAATGCACCTGGATTTTTTAAAAAAAGTTAAAGAAGAAACCGGTATTAATTCTTCAGAAACTATTAGACGAGCCTTAGAGTTACTGATAGAATCAGATCGAAACCCTTTAAAAATAAAACAAAATTATGAAAATCACTAAATAATTTAGGAGCTTATATGATTATTTCTATTTTAAATCAAAAAGGTGGTACAGGTAAAACTACAATAGCGGTAAATTTAGCTACTTATTTTGCCAATAATAAACATTCAGTTATTTTGATAGATTCAGACAAACAGGGTTCAAGTGCACAATTTAGAGAAAATCGAGCTGATCAAAAAACTCTTATACAATTTCCTGCCGTACAAATAACGACACCTACCTTAGCCAATGATTTACCAAAAATGAATTATGATTTTATAATTGTTGATGTAGGCGGTCATGATAACAAAGTTTTCAGATCTGCTATCATTGCATCTGATATAGTATTAGTTCCAATAACTCCTTCAGGAGTTGACTTTTGGTCATCCGAAGAAACCTTTAAAATTATTGAAGAAGCAAAGATATATAAATCAAACCTAAAGGTTTACGGAATGATTAATATGCTCCTGCCTAATACCAAAGTTTCACACGAAATAGACGAATTAATAGCAGGTATTGAAACCGATTATGAAATGAAATTTTTTAAAAATAGGATAGTGGCAAGAGTTCAATACAAATATAGCTTAAATGACGGTATCGGTATCATTGAACAAGATTCAGATTCTAAAGCAAAAGCTGAATTTCTGGAGTTTATGAAGGAATTTAAAAATGTCTATTAGTAGGGCAAAAAAAATTAAAAAACAAACCGTTACCGACTTTATAAACGCTGCTGATGAACCTAAATTAATCAAAAATGAAACCCAAAATATTTGGATAAAAAAAACTTACTACTTTAAACCGGAAAAAATCAAACAATTAGAAATTTTAAAAATAGAACAAAATGATAATAACGAACAAAAAAAATTCATTCAAGAATTATTAGACGAAGCATTAGAACTTTTATTTGAAAAATACCGAAAATGATATTAAATGAACTAAAAAAAAAGGTGCAAGCAGGGATGCTCACACAACAAGAATAAAAAATAAAAAGGTTTCGCTTGTTGTAACGAAACAAACGAAACCAAGAAATCAGAAATTAACTAAAGGTATGTTATGAATAACAATCAAAAAAGTCAAGAAAAAAATCAAACAATTTTTAAAATAGAAAAAAGACATAACCCTTATGCTATGATTGATACAAGAGTTGCCGAAGATCAACGACTGTCTTGGAAAGCAAAAGGTTTAATGCTTTATCTGTTATCCAGACCGGATAACTGGGAAATCAGAAGAGCAGATTTAATCAAAAGAAGTTCTGACGGCATTGATGCGGTCAAATCAACTATCAAAGAATTAACAAAATACGGATATATAAAACTCGATTCCTTGAGAGATAAACAGGGTAAAATCGTTAAATGGATCTATACTGTTTTTGAAGAACCACATCCAGAAGCGGAAATTCCACTTGTGGATAATCATCCAGAAGTGGATTTTCCACAAGTGGAAAACCCACTAGTGGAAAATCCACCCCCTAATAATAATAATATATATAATAATATTAATATTAATAATAATCATCGTCGTCAAAAAGATAATACAAAAAAACAAAACACAAACAAAATAACTAAAAACAATCTCGACGACGACGACTTATTCAATCTCCTTTTAAAATTTGGTTTGCCTAAAAATAAAATATCCCAAATTATCAAAATCTACCCTAAAAATGAAATCGAATATAAATGCGAAAAAATAAAATTACAGATTGCAAGTCAAAATATAAAAAATATCCCCGCTTATACCATCTCAGTTTTTGAAAATAATGAAAATTCTACAATTGAAGATGAGATCAAGACAGAAATTGCTCAAAAAAGACGTCTGAATGAGCAAATTTCAAAAGAAAAACAAAAGATAATATCAGAAGTCGAAAAAGAACAAGAAATGCGAATTCAAGCCGAATACGAAGAAAAACAAAAAATCATAAATTCTGCAAGCCCTCAAATGATTAAAAATTTTGAAAAAACTATAAAACAAAACAAGCTATACTGGACAATGTACCTAAAAAATAAATTTGAAAGCCTGATTATCCAAAGCCTTTTTATGGAATTTTATCAAAAACAACAAAAAGAATGATAATATTTGTAGTGAAAAGTCTGACTTTGGACTTGAGTCTTTAATCGCCGGATCGTAGCTCGATCATCCTGATCGAGTAAATAAGTGCTTGTCGAGCCGGGAGCTCGATGTACGTTGATCTTCTTGGTCGAGCAGGCGAGAAGGGACTTAAGGACAAGTAGATTGCTTCTTCGCAGGCTCATCGCAAAGACATTTTTTTTTACCACCAAGGACACTAAGAGTTTTTCTTTTGCAAGAAACTCCTTTTTAATTTTTTTTCTGTGTTTAAATAATAAATCTTCCAGTCAACACCATAGGTGTCAGCCATTAATAGCCCATAGCGGAAGCTATGGGAAAATAAATTCCTCATAATATA
>JBAYZJ010000167.1:0-3080 GCA_041672565.1 Endomicrobiaceae bacterium | reverse complement strand
TGATCCTACACTGTCTACCATCAATGAAGCTTTGACAATGATAAGGACTTATGAACCGGATGTAATAGTTGCGCTCGGAGGCGGTTCTCCGATAGATGCGGCAAAAATCTTATGGCTTATGTATGAACAGCCTGAAAGCGATTTTCAGGAAATAGCCATGAGATTTATGGATATAAGAAAAAGAATATGCGAACTGCCTGAATTAGGCAAAAAAGCTGATTTAATAGCGATACCGACAACATCCGGAACCGGCTCAGAAGTAACGCCTTTCGCAGTCATAACAGATGAAAAAACACATATAAAATATCCTATCGCAGATTATGCGCTGACTCCTACAATGGCAATTATTGATGCAAACTTTGTAGACAGTATGCCTAAAAAATTATGTGCATATTCGGGAATAGATGCATTAACTCATGCGCTTGAAGCATATGTATCTGTAATGGCCACAAATTTCACAAATTCTCCGGCGCTTGAAGCCAGCAAACTGATTTTTAAATATTTGCCGCGTTCTTATAAGTTCGGTAAAGAAGACCCTATAGCAAGAGAAAAGATGCATTATGCATCTGCTTTGGCCGGAATGGCTTTTGCAAATGCTTTCCTTGGATTATGCCACTCAATGGCACACAAATTAGGCGCAGCTTTTGATTTACCTCACGGACTTGCTAACGCACTGATTATAAATCAGGTAATTAAGTATAATTCCAATGACTGCCCAAGTAAACAGTGTATTTTCCCGCAATATAAATTTCCCAACACTAAAGAAAAATACGGACAGGTTTCAGACGAACTTGGTCTGGGCGGCAAAAACGATGATGAAAAAGTAAGCCTTTTATTAAAGGCTATAACAAATCTCAAAAAAGAAATAGGTATTCCTTTATCTATAAAAGAAGCCGGCGTAAAAGAAGAAGATTTTATGAGCAAATTAGATAATCTTGTCGACCTTGCTTTTGACGATCAGTGTACCGGAGCAAACCCTGCATATCCCTTAATGAAAGAAATCAGGGAAATTTACATAAAAGCTTATAAAGGCGAATTTTAATATATAATATGTATGTGAAGTTCCAAAATAATGACACCTTTTTAACGGAGAAAAAACGTGAATAAACATATTTCGCCTAAAGCCATAAACAGATTAACGCTTTATCATGCTATTTTGACTGATTACATAGAAAAGGAAACAGAGTTTATATCAAGCACGCAGATAGCAACCATTTTGAGACTTGACCAATCGCAAGTAAGAAAAGACATTCAATTGCTTAAAAGTCAGGGAAAATGCAATGTCGGTTATGCTGTAAAAGAATTAAAATTACTGATTGAGCAATATCTGGGTTTTCAAAAACCAAAAGATACTTTTATTATCGGCGCCGGTAATCTCGGCTTGGCTTTGGCAAAATATGACGACTTCGTGAACTACGGGCTTAATATTTTGGCTTTATTTGATATCGACCCTTTTAAAATAAAAATGACTGCCAACGGAAAAGAAATTTTTCACATAAACAAACTAACCAATCTGATAGAAAGATTAAACATAGAAATTATAATCCTGACAGTACCAAGAAAGAGCGCTCAGTATGTAGCGGATTTATTGTCAAATACACGCATAAAATATATTTGGAATTTTACTCCGGTTGTATTGGCTGTTCCTAATGAAATAGAAGTATGGAATGAAAACTTAATAGGAAATTTTTTACAGTTCACATTAAAAATATAAAAAAAGAATCTAAATTCATCACAATGATAATTTTTTCAAACCGCGATAATTGTTACTTCGGCACTTTGTGCCTGTTTCAAAACTTTTTCTTTATCCAAAATCAAAGTGGCGCCGGCTTCCACAATCATAGCTCTTATTTTATTTTCTTTTAATGTTCTTACAGTATTTGTGCCTATGACGGGCACATCAAATCTGAAATCCTGATTAGGCTTTGCGACTTTTACGACAATCGCATTTTCTCCTCCGAGACGATAAGCTCTTTTTATGCACTCGTCGGTACCTTCTATTGATTCCACGGCAAGAACCGACTTATCTTTTACGACAACGGTCTGTCCTATATCAAAGCCTGCAATTCCTTTAGCTATTTTAAAACCGAACTCGGCGTCTTTGTTTTCATCAGATGTTAATTTTTTTCCGGCAATCAATCCTTTTTCCGCAAGAAGATGTTTTAAATACAAATGCGACGGCAAAAAGCAAATTCCGTCTTTTTCAAATTCTTTTACAACGGAACCGAGAATAGTATCGGCTTTTTTATTAAGCAAAGAACCCATCAGTTTTATAGCTCTGAAATCCATGCTTATTGCCGAATATATTTTTGCATGTTTAACCTGACCGACCATTACGGCCGTTGTTACGTTTCTTTCTTTAAAAGTGTCTATTATTTTTTGGAGTTTCCCGACAGAAAGCCATACAGTCTCATCTGAAACTTTTTCAATATCCAGATCAGCTTCTTCCTTTAAAGCAACAGTAATGACTTTATCGCCCTGTTTTTTTATTTCTTCGGCAACAAGAAAAGGGAATCTGCCGTTGCCGGCAATCAAACCGATATTATTCATATTATCTGTGTCTGCAAATTCCTCTTTGAGATTTTTTAATAAATGTAATTATTTCATTTACAGGAATACAGTCTTTCATTTCTTCTAATTTTAAAAGAGCCTGTTCCAACGGCAATTTTGACATAAATAAAATTCTGTAAGCATGTTTTATATTTTCTATATCTTCAACCGGCATCTGTCTTCTTTTAAGCCCGACCAAATTAAGTCCTGCAAGCCTTGCCCTGTCTCCCTGAGCCTGCGCATAAGGTATTACATCCATGGTAACCATTGCGCCGCCGCCGATAATCGCGTTTTTGCCTACTCTCGTAAATTGATGAATAGCAGCCAATCCGCCCATTATAACATTATCTTCTATTTCGACGTGTCCGGCCGCAGCACAGCAGTTTGCAATAATTACATTATTGCCCACTATACAGTCATGGGCAACATGGCTTGATGTCATAAGAAGACAATTTTTGCCAACCACGGTCTGCCCGTGAGCTACAGTACCTCTGTTAACGGTAGCATATTCTCTGATAACTGTTCCGTCG
>JBAYZJ010000166.1:0-3087 GCA_041672565.1 Endomicrobiaceae bacterium | reverse complement strand
ACTGCAGAAACGCAATAGTTATAAACTATATTTGCTTGTAAATTAAGGTCTGTATAAGTAAGGTCTGTGATATTCTCAACAATAACAACACCATTACGATAAACCTTATAACCAACAAAGAAATCGTCATTCATATAAGTAGGGGCGGTCCAAACAAGTTCTACTTGTCTATTACCGGCATTAGCCATAAGTTCTCTTGGAGCTTGTAAATCGTATGCCTCGGCGGTTACGCTTTCAGAAGCTTGAGATTCACCTTGTCTATAAACTGCTGTTACATAATAAGTATGTTCTTCTCCTGCAACGACAGCATTATCTTGATAGAATCTACTTGTTATACTTGAAGCTAATATTTCGCCATCTTTATAGACGTTAAACTTCATTTGACCTTGATTTGATTTTAATTCATTTTTATTATTCCTAACAAGACTAATACCATATTGCCAATTTAAAGTAATTCTATTTAGTCCCTCAGTCGCTGTTAAGGTGTGAGGTGCAATAAGTTGATATGCAACAGCTTGAGCTGTATTAGAAGCTGATGAAACACCAAGATTATAAACTGCTTTAACATAATAACGATAAGTTACGCCCGGCATAACATTTGTATCAACAAATTCTGCATCGGAAACAGTTTCAGTGATAGCTATATTATTACGGTAAACTTGATAGCCTTGTAAAGTAAGGTCAAGGTTGCGTTGATTTGATGCGGATAATCTGTTATATTTTGATGATGAAATAGAGTTTCTTGAGGTATTCATTACCGGAGCTTGCCAAGCAAGGGCTATTTGCATATCACCGGAAGTAGCAATAAGGTCAGTAGCTGAATTAAGAGTATAAGGCATAGCCTGAACTGTTTCAGAGCTTGCCACGCCCTGAGTATAAACAGCTTTAATCATATAGTCATAGCTTGTAAATGCCTGAACATCCGCATCACTATAAGTATAAGTTGTTTGTTCAGGGTTAGCAATAAGTTCAGCTACAAGGTCATCATTTTTATAAACCTGATACGCTAATAATATATGTGTTTCGGTTACTACGGGAGCTTGCCATTCTAAATTAACTATATTTTCACCGGCTTGAGCTACGACATTTTGAGGAGCGTTAAAGACAGGCAATTCTTCATTATTAAAGCTGAAATTATCTACATATACATAATTTCCACCTGTAGAAACTCTCTCTAAGGCAATATATACTGTTTGACCGATATAACTTGAAAGATCAAACATAAACTGCTGATATTGAGTAGTTAATGATCTATAATCAAGTGTTGCTAAGCTAGTGAAATTATACAAGCTATCATTAGTTGTTGATATTTTTATATGCAAGAATTCATCAGTTTTATCCATAGAAGTAATATTAGAATGATCACGAGCAAAGAAAGAAAGAGTATTACTTTCGTTAGTAATTTCAACAGGGTTTACAACTAACCAATATTGCCCAAAATCATTGCCGGACATAACTGATTTTTGTCCTTCATAAGCAAAATCTTCATTATTTCTTTGTCTCCATTTACCATTAACATTTCCGGTAAATGGTGTTTTCCAGCCAAGAGGAAGAACGTTGCCTTCAAAACCTTGAACATAAGGAAACTCATCAATAACTTGTGAATTAATCTCAACTTCAATAGTTAATGGTGCTGATTCTCCGGTATTATAAACTGCCGAAACTGCATATTCATGTATACCGATACCGGCATTAATATGCCTATATGTTAAATCTGTAACCTGTGCTAACATAATACTATTATGATATACTTTGTATGATTGAACAGTTCTGTCTGTTTCAACAGCAGGAGCTTCCCAATGTAAAATTACATCTAATTCTGCAAATTCATCAAATTCATAAGTAAGATTTGTAGGAGGTAATAAATCATCAATAACAACAGGTAATGATGAGATTAGCTCTGATTCTTGAACTTCTTCATTAATAAAATATACAGCTGAGACACTATAATTATATTCGCCCGGTTCAAGATTAACATCGATAAATCTTAAATCCGTAATAGGTGTTTCAGTTAATAATTCAAACTCTGCATTAGTACGAGCATTATCTTCAATAAGATGACGATACACGTTATAACCAAGAAGATTTGATAAGTTTCCTGTATAAGTAAATGGGGCTTCCCACCTTACTATTATATTATTTCCATTTAATGATGTTATTACATTAACCGGTGGGAATGTATAATCTCCAAGAGGAATAACTGTTACTTCAATTGCTTCAGAAGGAACAGATTCTTGAGCATCATAAACGGCTGTAACTGTATAAGTATGAGGTCCAACCGGTACATTTACATTAACATAATTAGTATTATTAATCAATTGCTGATTTTGTAATACACCATCTCTATAAATATTATAGCCGATTAAGTTTCTACTGTTTCTTGGTAAGTTAGGTTCTTGCCATGTTAAAGTTACATCATACTCAAGAACTGTTGCCTGTAAATTTGAAGGAGGAATTAAAAGTTCAGGCATTACAGTTTGTGATACCGTTGGAGCTGATTCAATCTCTGCTTGCGGATTATGATAAACAGCAGTAACATAATAAGTATAACTTGTATAATTAACAACTGCTGAATCTACATAAGCAAAACTTTGCAATGGTGTTGTATTTAATTTTACATCATCTCTATAAATATAATATCCATCAAATCCTGAGCCATTGGTTCTAGAACCGGAAATCCTGTTAAAGCCCGGTCCTTCCCACGTTAATTCTACTACTGAATCACCTGCTAAAGCAGTAAAATTAGTTGCCGGAGTCGGAATTACAGGAGTTGAGATTACGCTGTTTGAGGCTTCTGACTGACCAACAGGATTAGAATAATTTGTAATTACATAATAATTGTAATTAATACCGTTTTGAACATCATAATCAGCATAAATAAGGTCTGTTATTTCCTCTGCTAATATTTCATCATTACGATAAAGAGTATAAGATTCAAAAACTTGATTATTTGTTTCTCTACGTTGAGCTTGTCTTAATCCTCTTGTATGTTCAAAAGGTGCTTCCCAATTAAGAACAATCAAACCGTAGGTTGAAGTAGCAAGCAGATTTCTAGCCGGATTGTAAACAGGAATCATTGGAGTTACT
>JBAYZJ010000165.1:0-3107 GCA_041672565.1 Endomicrobiaceae bacterium | reverse complement strand
TCCGGACCACTTACTGTTCCTGCATTTTCAGGATTAATAACGAGAGTGAGATTGTATGTAATAAGTTCAAAGTTAGCAATAAGACTTAAATTATTTGCCGGCATTGCAAAGGTATAAACTGAATCAGTTGAAACAATATCTCTGTGTCTTTGCATATTCTTGCTTGTTAGTAATTGATTACTTGAGCTTAAAATATTTCTGCCTTCTGTTTCTGAAGTCCAGTTTACAAATTGATACCCGTCATTTGCTGTGGCTGTAACGGTAACTGAATCATTATAATGATAAGATCCTGCACCTGTTACTTCACCTGCATTTTCAGGATTAACACTTAAGTTGACAGTATATTCTACTTGTTCAAATTGAGCATACCAGGTTACATCTTCTGTCGGCATAGTAACAGGGAATACAACAGGATTATTACCTTCTGCATCACTTGTCCAGCCTATGAATGTCCAACCTGCATTATTTTCTACTAATAAATCAGTTTCGTTTATTATCGTGTTAAGGTTAAATGTTTCAGGACCGCTTACTGTTCCTGTATTTTCAGGATTGACAACGAGAGTTAGGTTATAGGATACCAGTTCAAAATTAGCTGAGAAGAGTTTATTATGATTAGGCATTATAAAGGTATAGATAGAATCTAAGATTGTGGTTTCTCTGTTTGCTTTCTTAGAAGAAATAGATTCTCTTGAACTTTGTAATATGTTTTGAGTGTTTCTTTGACTGAGGTCAATCCAGTTTATAAATTGATATCCGGGATTTGGGGTTGCTGAGATGGTTACTTCATCTCCTTCATCATACGAACCTGCTCCGGTGACAATACCGGAAGTTTCAGGATTGATATTTATTGTTACAATATATTCTGCAGGTAATGGTGATGATGTTACAGGTTCGGAAGGATTAGATTCACCTTCAGGGTAGGAATAAACAGCAGTTACACAATACTCATAAGAGTTTCCAAACAGAACATCTGTATCTGTATAATTTAATTCTGTTATTATGCTTTCATTTATAAGAGTAGAATCACGATAAACATTATAACCGGCAATAATCATATTATCTCTATTATTTCTCAGATAGTTAACAGTTCTTAACTTGTAATTATTTCTTATACTGTTATGGTCTTGATGTTGCCAGTTGAGGGTAATTTGATTTATTTCGGCTGTAGCTGTTAAATCATAAGGTGTTAAGAAGTTAGGGATTAATAATGATGCAGTTGCTTGATTTGAAGGGTTTGATTCTCCGTCCGGGTCTTGATATACTGCTGTGACATAATATGTATATGAACTGTCTTGAATAGCAGTATTGTCATCGTAATAATCTGTAGGAGTAGTAGCCAAGAATTCATTATTTCTGTAAACATTATAATGAGATAGAGAAATAAGTCTGTTTTGTTTAATAGCAGTTTTTTGTCTTAAATTTCCTTCGGGAATAAAGTTAGGAATTTCCCATATTAAAGAAATCTTATCATAATGAGCAGAAGCTATTAAATTTGTAGGTTCAGGGAAATTTGGTGCCAATGGAGTTGCTGTAATAGTATTTGATGGATTTGACTCTCCTGCAACAGGAAAGATATATACTGCAGTTATGTAATATTCTAATTCATTTTCTGACTCGATAAAATCAGTATAGTAATGTTCCGAGATAAGTTCAGTATTTATTTTTATACTATCTCTATAGACATTAAATCCTGCTGCTAACATATCTTCAGGTTCATCCCAAATAAGGTTTACTTGATTAACTCTTGCCATTGCTCTGAGATTTGTAGGAGGGCTAAACACAGGCTCTACATATTCGTGAGCACCTATGGCAGGGGTTTCACCGCGAGGATTACCATCAATATCAGTAAATATCCAGTCAGAAGCTAATCCTGCTCCGATAGCCGGTGAAGAAGGCAATAAAGAGTTTGTTATATCATTAAATAAAGGATTGGCAATGATAGAGTTTTGATGTAATGTAGAGTTTTCAAAATCGGCTGTTTCTGTAAAGGTTTGTCCTCCAAAATAAACTGCTGCTGCTCCTTGTGTTTGATAATACAGGTTGTTTGATATTTCTGTTACACCTGACGGATTATCAAATCTGGTAGCATAGTTATTAAACGCTTTATAAGCTATGTTGTTGATATATTTGATGTTGCTGACTTGAGAATTAGCATAAAAACTTGCATTTCCGGCACCTGTATTATGTCTCATAGTATTGTAGATAACATCAATATTGTTAACGTTTTCCAAGTGGATATTTGCAGAAAGATTATTTGATGTTCCATAAGTTCGAAATGAGTTATTCACGATTGCTTTATAGCCTTCATTATTAGAGTGATAAAAATGCAAACCTTTTCCTGCAAGATAATCAACTTTGTTATTCATAAAATTGACAGTTCCATCAATATAACTTAAGCTGACAGGTGTATTTTTCATTAAATGAAAGCTGTTCCGAGTAATATCTAAGCTGTTGAAATATCTTAAATCAATTCCATAATAGTTTTGATTGAAAGTGTTGTCACTTATCAAAGCGTTATTGGATGTAGAATTGTAATCATTATATATTGCATACGATCCATGATGCAGATAACTATCCTTGATTGTTAGATTGTCGGAATAATTTGATCGAGCATCAATTAATAAAAAATTATTACTGTTTATGGAAGATTCAACTTCTTTTCCGGCAAGCGTACAATCATCAATTGTAAGGTTTTTGGTGTAGCCGTGTAGATTAATAACTTTTGCAAAATCTTCGCCTTCATTCTCGATTCGAATATCTGACAAAGTAAGATTCTGAACCCCGATAAGATTAAAAACAAAATTATCTTCTTCGTCGGTAGATGTATATTTTAAATCCGGAATCTGGGAATAACTTGATGATTTAATCGTTAACGAAGCATCTTCAGAAAGCAGAGGAATGTATCTGAGTTCATATTGTCCTATATGCTCATCAGTAGGCAGGAGTATTTCAGTAGGTCCGTTGATACCTCTTTTCATCAAGTTTTCATAGGCTGACATCAGGTTGTTATGACGGGAGTTATAATCAACAGAAATAGTACCTGAGAAAGGTTCTAATGGTTGCTGATTGACTAAAGTTGCTCCTATATCATAGTAAAGAAGTGAGCC
>JBAYZJ010000164.1:0-3111 GCA_041672565.1 Endomicrobiaceae bacterium | reverse complement strand
CTTTTGTTATTTTATTTGATATCACCGTAAGAGTATCTCGGCATTCTTCAAAAACACCCGTTACGGCATTGCTCACCACAGCTGTCATTACCATGAACAGGCTGTTGCTCCCTTCTATCGATTTTGGGATGAATCCGTTGACAAGCATACATGAAAAGATTATCATCACAAGCGTTTTCCTTATCCCGCTTGTTACAAACAAATCAATTATTGATTGTTCTTTTAACAATCTTTTCATCTTTTTGTCCTTTTTAACCCTTTTATCTTCTTATATACTATAACAGATTATTTGTTAATTATCAATATTTTTATTTATTTATAACCTGCTAATTTATTCTTTATTTTATTCCTATTAATATTATATATGACTTATCCGTTTTTTCTTCAAAATAATTGTGAATTTTTTGTGAATTCTGCTTTCAACATTTGATGTATATTATTAAAAAACATATAATACATATCAATTAATATTAAATATTTAAAAAATAAAAATCAGTGCAAATAAAAGGTATTGACAAATTATTCCATAAATACTTTAATATTAACAGAACTTTTAAAAAGTTCATTAAAAAGTCCTAAATTTGGACTATAAACAAGGAGTAGAAGTAAATGGCACAAGGTAAAGTTAAATGGTTTAATGACCAGAAAGGCTATGGATTTATTTCCAACAATGATGGATCAGGTGATGTTTTTGCACATTATTCTGCAGTTCAATCTGAAGGATTCAAATCTCTTGCTGAAGGCGACAATGTTGAATTTGATGTTGTAGATTCAGACAAAGGACCTAAAGCAGCTAACATAAAGAAAATATAATTTTAGCTAGCATTTAAAAAACGCCTTGTCTTTTGACAAGGCGTTTTTTTATTTATAAAAATATTTGCAATACAGATTCCCGTTATCCGTATGGATTGTATTATTCATCAAGCCGTTTTTCAACGACATTTTGTATTTATATTTTTTGAAATTTTAAGTAATTAAAAAATAATCTTTTTTTATACTATGAAAAAACAAAAAATTTAATGAACTTCCATTTATTTTATTTGCTTAAATATTGCAGAGCATACAAATAGCCGTCAAGCCCAAACCCTGAAATCTGCCCTACTGAAACCGGAGCAATAAAAGAATTGTGTCTGAATTCATCTCTTGAATAAACATTAGATATGTGAACTTCTACAGTGGGAATTTTAACTGCCGAAACGGCATCTCTTATTGCGACTGAAGTATGTGTATATGCCGCAGGATTGATAATAATGCCGTCAAAAACATTTTGCGCATTACATATTTTATCAACAATCTCGCCTTCATGATTCGATTGAAAACATTCAATTTCAACTTTTAAAGTACCGGCAAGTGATTTCAAACTGGCTTCTATTTCATCTAAAGTCAGTTTGCCGTAAACTTCAGGTTCCCTTGTCCCGAGTAAATTTAAATTCGGACCATTTATTATCAATATTTTTTTCATTTTGAAATTTCCTCAATTGTCTTTAAAATAATTTTATCGTCTGCTTCAATACCTGAACATATTTCCCCGATTTTTTTAGGAAGAACAAATTTTATTATCTGTGAAACCGATTTTTTATCTTTTTTCATTAGACTTAACAGAACAACTCTGTTCAATTTACGGTTTATATTCAAACAAAAACCTGCATTTGTCAAAATTTCTTCTATTCTATATTTTGTTTCAGAATTACAAAATTTTATCTTTTCAGACAATACAGATGCAAATAAAATACCTACGGCTACCGCTTCTCCGTGTAAAAATTGTTTGTATTTTGTTATAGTTTCCAAAGCGTGTGCAAAAGTATGCCCAAAATTTAACAGTTCTCTTGTTCCTTTTACTTCTTTTTCATCCTTTTGCACTATTTCAGCTTTAAATTTACAGCACTTATATATTATATCCTTAAAATCTTTTTCCGTTATAATTGATTTTTTCAATATCGTATTTAATTTATCAAAAAATTTTTGATCAAAACTAACTGCATATTTGATAACCTCAGCCATGCCGTTTTTTATATGTTTGGGATCTAATGACTTTAAAAACTGTATATTAATAAAAACAAATTTAGGCTGATAAAAAGTCCCGGCAATATTTTTGCCATTTTCAATATTAACACCTGTCTTCCCTCCTACCGAAGAATCAACCATAGCAAGCAAAGATGTAGGCATTTGTACGAGATTTATCCCTCTCATATAAGTTGATGCAAAAAAACCTGCTGTATCGCCTACAACTCCTCCTCCAAGAGCAATAACAGTAAATTTTCTGTCGATTCCTACACTCAAAGCATAGTTATATAATTTTGCAAGCGTATCAATATTTTTCTGCTCTTCACCGGCTTTAAAAACATAAGAAAAAACTTGAAATTTTTCATCACGAAAAGTTTTTTCAACTTTTTTTAAATAATTTTTCGCCACATTTGTATCAGAAACAACAAATACCTTCCTGCTTGGAAGATATTTATTACAACATTTAATCAAATCTGCAGCAGTTTCAGAAAAAATCACCGGATAAGAATTTAATTTTAAACTTAATTTTATTGATTTCATTTTGTTACCAATGAATTTCTGCTTGAATCAATCCGTTTTTATTTCTTAATCCGTATTCATCAACTTCACTTTCATCGGATTTAACTTCTTTTTTTGACTCTGTTTTTTCATTAGTTTCATTTTTTTTAATTTCTTGTTTTATTTCTTGTTTATGCTTATTAAATTTTTCTATAACATAGAAATTTTGATTTTCAATACTTTTATTTACTTTTTTATATGTCCTTGTTTTAGGAGACAGATTAAGAATTTCTTTACCTGAAATTACGGTTATCGTATAATTATAGCCGCTGATTAAATCAGGAATCTTATAAAAACCGTTATTGTCAGTCAGGTATATTCTCTCCTCATCATCTATTAATAATCTTACCTGAACTCCCTGAACTCCCATTTTACCTTTTAATACCCTTCCTGAAATAGAAAATTTCTTTTTATTACTTTCTTCTTTCTTAGCCTGTAACTCTTGTTCCGCTTTCGCTTTTTCTTCTTCTAAACGCTTCTGCTCTGCTTCTTTTGCAAGCTTGTCTTTTTCTTCCTGCTCAGCTTTTATTTTCTCGGCTTCTTTCTTAG
>JBAYZJ010000163.1:0-3130 GCA_041672565.1 Endomicrobiaceae bacterium | reverse complement strand
AGAGACGGAAGGGAGCGAGATAGAGATAAGAGAGAGCGAGATAGAAGGGAGAGGAAGGATAAAAGGGACAGGAACGATAGAGATAATAGACAGTGAAGCAGGAGAGATAAAAGCGGAAGGAAGCGGGAGAGGGATAATAGAAGGGAGCAGAATAAAAGCGGATAAGATAGAAATCGGAGAAAGCGCAGAGATAAAAATAAACGGATGTAAAGTTGAAACCGAAAAAGGAATAATAATAAATGATTCGGCTGCATTAGATATAAAAAATACTACAATAGAAAGCGCTGCATTTGGTATTAAAAAAACAGGAACTGAGGCGTTGATATGCAAGAAAACGTCAATAAATTCAAGCGGAATTTGCATTGATGTTTTAAATGCGGATATCTTTGCCGCAGACAATGTCAGCTTAAAATCTAAAACTAATTACTCTCTTTTGATTAAAAAATCAAAAGACATATTTTTAACTGATTTTAAAATCTCGGGCAATAAAGGTTTTTTCTTTACTAATACTTCCAATGTTTACATAAATAAATTAAAAATGGATACGATCAGCAATTTGTTTAAAATTACAGATTCAAACATATCTGTTAATAATTTCGGCATAAGTTCAAAAATTTTTCAGCAGAGTATTTTTGTTGAGGGGAAATCTCAATTTAACTTGACTGGGGGCGCCATATGCGTTCTTGATGATTTTAAGTATGTGTCTGAATATCCGGTTGCTGCGTTCAGAAACGGCAGCTGCGTTTCTTTTAAGGACGTTAACATAGAGACTGTCTCGTCTTCCGATATAAAATTAATTTTATGCAAAGAAGAAGTAAATTTTACGGCAAAGAATATTAATGCGAAAAAATTCAATCATTTTTTAGATGTTTATGACGATTCTTTTGTTTTCGTTTCCGATTCTCATATTGAAACAAAATCAGATTCAATAACGCTCCATGACAATTCAAAAGTTGATGTTGCCAAAACGATTTTTATTAATACGGATTCATTTAAATTTTCCGTGCATGATTTTGCATTGCTTAAAGTTGAAAAAATTTCCGTTAAAGACGGGTTATTTGCTTCTTGCGATAAATACGCCCAGATTTATTCTGAAAGTTCAAAATATAAACTTGGAGGCAATGCCGTACGTATGACAGGCAGTTCGGCGATATATGATCTTAATTCAAAATGGGAAGTTTCTTCACAAAGTCAAAATAAATATTTATTTTCTTTAATAGATAATGCAAAATTAAACGTTGATAAATCTGAATTTTATATGAATCAGCAATATTTGTTTTCGTTCGGGAAAACTGAAGTAAATATTTTAAATTCAAAAATAACCGATTATAATAAGCACTTTTTGTTCGATTGCAGATTCAATTCAAAATTGAATGTTTTTAATACTAATATAACGGCATTGTTTATTTTTCAATTACAGGACAATTCAAAAGCATTTATAAGCAAAAGCGATTTAAATGTAAAAAATACGGCCGTAAAAATGTCCGACAGTTCAATCGTTTCAGTTTCAGACAGCAATATTAAATCGATTGGACGTGATTCAAAGGGTTTTATAGCTTTGAATTATTCAAAAATCAATATTTTAAACAGCATAGTTGATAAATTTTACAGCGGCATTATTTGCAGCAATTCCGAAAATGTCAATATAGAAAATACAAAAATAAACTGCAGGACCCAGTTTTTGCGTAGTAATGAGATAAATATTAAAAACAGGACTGTTCATTACGGGTTTATACGCAGCGTTCAATTGTTTGTTTTAAATACAAGAAATTTCTATATATTAAAATTAGTATACAAATTTATTTATTTGTTTGCCGTCAAGGTATATCCTTTTGTATGTTCAGGAAATAAAAATATAAAGTCCGTTTATTTAAGAAGAGGAATGTTAAATAATGACTGGATTCCGGGATCAAGCGACATAGATTATTTGACGGTTATAAAAAACAGTAAATTATATGCTGAAATTCAGCATGTTTTTGATATACACGTCCGATATAAAAAAATCAAAAAGATATTTCCTTTTTACGGCGAAAATTTGATAATGAGCGAATCAGAGCTTGATTTTTACTTGAAATACGGAGGAATAAGGGCAAACAATTTATCTGATGCAAAACTTTTGGACGGACGGTCAAACGGCAGTTTTAAAAGAGAATCGTATAAGCATAATGAGAAAAAATTAAAGACGGACATAATATCAGAAGTAATGAATTCATATATACTTTTTTCAAACAATTATTTCTGCGATAATAATATTGTTACGGATATATGTTTTTCAAAAGCTGCGGCCGATATATTGAAATATTCTGAATTCTTCCGTAATTCGGCAAAACCGGTTAATTCCAGAACGGATTTCTTAGAATATTATTTAGATAATTATAAAAACGAAGAAAACGGCGTTCTAATAAATCTTTTATATGTGTTAAAGGATAATGCGCTTCTTGAAAAAAATGACAGAAACAGAATTTTTGATTTAATATTTGGTAAATTAAACGATTTGTCTTTGGAATTCAATAATTTTGCCGGACATTTTATGAATATAAAAAAAATAAAAAAAGATAAACAGCTTGAAACCGGAAATATATTGTTTGATGAAAAGATTCCTGCTTTGCAGAGAGAAATGCCTTTCTCGTCAATAATACTTGATTCTCCAGGGATGTGTTATGTTGAAACGGATTATATTCCTGCGGATAGGAGATATTCGGAATCGTTTGTTAATTTTAACAGAGAAATAAAAAAAATTAAAATTGTGTACAATACTCCCGTTATGTTTTTTACAAAAAATATGTTCAGGTCTCTTTTATTGTCAGTATTCAGAGGCACTCCGTTAAATTATCTTAATTTAACGAATATAAATAACAGGTATCTTCACAGACTTTTTTATCTTAAAGAAAATGCGGAATATTACAGCCATAACTCCGATACGTTAAAGATATTTGTATTTGAAGCGGTATCGGATATCTCATTCCATATTAATAATATAGATATTTCAAAAAAATTTATCGATAATAAGGAAGATCTTTTTTCTTTGCTGATGCTGTTTTTCGGGTTTAATTTATATATTAAAAATGCTAGAATAAATAAGAACAGTTTTTACAACGGCATAATTGACGCTTATAAAAATTATAATAAA
>JBAYZJ010000162.1:0-3149 GCA_041672565.1 Endomicrobiaceae bacterium | reverse complement strand
GTAAATCCTACAATTGGAACTATCAATATATTGGCAATAAAAGAAATTATTGAAAGCTGCCCGAAATAAAAAATTAAAAGCGGCAGTAAAGCCGCTTGAGCGGCTAAAGTAACGCTTATGATTTCGCAGATAAATTTCAAAAATTTATTTTTAACTCCTGCAAAAACACCGTTTATTTTCGGATACAAATAAACTATACCCAGAGTTGCCGCAAACGAAAGCTGGAAACTTGCCGTAAATAACGTCTGCGGATTATAAATAAAAATTATAAGAGCAGAAAGAGAGATCGCGTTGTATATAAGCGGTTCTCTGTTTGAAACCAAAGATAAAAGAATGCATGAAGCCATTATTGCTGCTCTTACTGCCGGCGGATTTGCTCCCGTCATCAGAGCGTAAAAAAATATTACCGGTATGGCAGACATATAAATATATTTCTGAGGCAGAGAAAACAGTTTGAAAACAAAAATTACAATAACTACGCAGAATCCTATATGCCATCCGCTTACGACCAGAATATGGATAAGCCCTGTATTTATAAAGTCTTTTTTTGTTTCCAGGTCTTCAGATGATAAATCTCCGGTGCCGGTAAACATTGATTGTAAAACCGCAGAATAAGGGCGTTTAAAATAAGAAGACAGTTTTTTTTCAATGTCCGCATTTGTTTTTAGCGCATAATATTTGATTTTTTCGGGTTTTTTGTCAGTTAATTCAAAATCATAAAGATAAAACTTCGTGTATATTTTTTGCCTCTGCAAATACCGCTTATAATTAAAATTATGCGGGAAAACAGGTTCTTCGACAGCAGATAATTTTCCGGATACTGATATTACGTCGCCGTATTCTATACTGTAAGCCGGAGGCGCATAAACGACAGTTTTTTCTTTTACGGGAATATCATTGATGCTGTCTGCTTCCATGATAAATTTTTGGTTATTGCCTTTCAGCAAAGGAGATTCCAAAACTTTTCCTGTAAGCGTAACTATTTTTTGATTGGTGTTATATATTAAGAAACTTTGTCTTTCAGGAAGGAATATTCCCAGATAATCAAGAGCTATAATGATTATAATATATATAAACAGTATTGTGATTACGGGGCGCTTTAAATACATTATATCTGTCTTTTTAATATTGAATTTATTTCTTTCAATTTTTCTGATACAGCCGTGTCGTAAGGGTTAATTTTTGAAGCTTCTTTTACATAAAAATAAGCTTTTTTAAAATTATTTTTATTGAAATAAATATTTCCTAAAGTCCAAAAACTTCCGAATTTAAGAAATGGTTTATTGTTCGGATTGGAAAGAATATTTAAACATATTTTTTCGGCTTCGTTAATGTTGCCGTCATGAATAAGAATGGATGTTATATCAAAAATATATCTGTCTCCGAAGCTTGTTCTATAAGCTTCGTAAATAAAATATTTGTATTGTTCATAATCACCGGCCGTCAAATAAACTTTTGCCAGGCCGTTTGCCGTCAGATGATAATTTGGAGCGTCCGTGTATGCGTTTGCCCAGTATACATCCGCCTGGATATAAGAGAGATAAGCAAATGTGGGAAAGAATATCAAAAATAGAAAAATAAAATATTTTTTTGATATCGGATACTTTATTAAAACGTAATTTATCAAAGCAGTTATTACCGCTATTATACCAAGAGACGCTGTTATTAATCTGTGTGGTAAAAATACGTATTCTTTTTGCAAACAAGCCGGCATAAGCAGAAACAAAAACCATAATAAGGAAAAACATATTTTTTTGCCGGAGATTATTTTTTTTGTATATGCAAATAGAATAAGCATAAAAACGGCAGCGGTTATAAAAGCCGCATTGATTGAAACTTTTACATTATGCAGCATTATCGGTATATAATCCGGAGTTATAAATTTGCTTATGTATGTGATGAATCCGTTTAATGCGTTTAACAGATATTGTTTGTAATTTACAAAATAATCTCCGTAATCTATGGCAGCCGTCGCAGAGTATCTGAGATATAAATAAACTGTTATTACCGGTATTAAAATTATGATATTCTTAAATATTTGGCGTGTGCTGATTTTGTAGTTAAAACAATAAATAAATAGAAAATAAACAGGAAGAGCAAATAATACCGTTTCTTTTGTAAATAAGGCCAATGTAAAGAAGATACAGTGAAAAATTAAATATACGGTATTATTTTTCTCAATGAAGTTTATGAAATTTATAAATGCAAAGCATAGAAACACCGCAAGAAGAGTATCGTTTCTCCCGGGTATCCATACTGCACAGGAAGAAAATATAGGATGTGCGGCCGCTAATATGCATATAAATTTTAAAATAATCGGATTAAATTTTAATTTTATAAGCAGCAAATAAATTGAGAATATTGCGAAAATAAACAATATCATGTTCGTAATGTGATAGTTTCTTGCATCAGTTCCGAACAAAAGTGTTTCAACGGCGAACGATAAATTAAGTATCGGTCTGTAATAAAAACTGCTGTCTGAAATATAGCACGAGGCTGAAAACAGCGCCGGTATATTTTTAGGGTTTGAGAGAAACTTTGTGTTATTGACTATTAATATGTCATCATCATGATATGTAAAACCGAAATAAATGCTTTTGCCGTAAAGACAAAAGACTAAAACAGTAAGCAGTAAAAAAAAACACGTATTAGTTTTGGCAAAATATTTTATCTTTTGTAAAAACATGAAATCTCTTTTGCTTGCACACAATTTTTTATTGCAGTAAAGACAAAGCAATAAAAGAATTAAATCTGTCAGTAATAAAATTTATCAGCGAGATTCTGTTAAGCTTTAGTTTCTCGTCTTCGCACATGACCATTACGTTTTCAAAAAAAGAATCTAAAAAAGGTTTCAATTCGTTTAATTTGTTTATGGCGTCATAATATTTTTTGTTTCCAATAAGAGTTATAAGTTCGCCGTCAATTACCGAGTATTTTTCGTATAAATTTTTTTCGGCGTCTTCTTTTAACAGCGAAACGTCAATATGGTCATAGATATTTAATTTTTGTTTTCTGGCCTGATTTACGATATTTGTGGCTCTTTTAAAGATTGTCGTAATAGATTCAAAAGAAGATTCTTTTCTTAAATCCTGCAGGGCTTCAAGTTTAATTTTTATATCTCCTATGTTTTTTATGCCTGCTTTTTGACA